>CALHMG010000026.1 GCA_938034705.1 uncultured Gammaproteobacteria bacterium | reverse complement strand
CCCACGGAGGCTCGAGCACGAGAACCAGAGGCCAGCAGACTGCGGTTGAAACGACGAAGAACCAAACGGTCAGAGACAGCGCCGGAATGCTCCAGTCCCGCGCTTTAAGCAATACGTTGCCAATGGACCAGGACAGGGCGGCCGCGAGCATCACGATGACGCCGACCGGGTCGGCGATGAGTGCCCGAGGATCTTCGAGACCAAGCGTCAATATCCCGAGCATTCCAAGGCAAAGCGCCATCAAGCTCAGGCGTGTAAACGACTCGCGGAGAAATATCGCGGCAAGCAAACCGGTGATGGCTGGCATGGTGTAGGCGATTATCGCTGCTCGCGAAGCTTCGGTCAGCATTTGGCCCACCGTGGCGAGAACATTGAACCCGAAGATGATGAAGACGCCAGTTACAACAATGGGAAGCCAGTCGTCTGCGTCCGGCCACAGGCGTTGACCGGTGAGACGAACCACGATCGACAGCAGAATAGCCGCACTCGGGAACGCCACCGCGCGTATCGTCAGTGGCGGGAGTTCGATCAAAAGCAGTTTGACGACTGGCCAGTTGATGCCCCAGAGCAAGCCCAGCATCAGTACCAGTAATAGCTGCAGCCAGGTCGATCGCGAATACATCCGCGGAGTCTAACGCGATGTGGACTCGATATCGGTTTGATTGTCAGCGGCAAACGAAAGAGTTTGACCAGTTGAAAAGCTGCCTCATCAGTGATCTCTGATGAACAAGGCGTCTGTCAGGCATAATCACGGCTGTGTTTATGTTCAAAGGAAGCCTTTAGTGGATCCTGCACGACAGTCGCTGGCGTCGACGGTATTTAAAACCTACTGGCTGGATTCGATCGATCTGCCATTGGTCACTGATTCGCTGGTGGGAGAAGCGACCTGTGAGCTGCTGATCGTGGGCGGTGGATTTTGCGGCTTATGGTGTGCGATCCAGGCGAAGGAGCAGAATCCGTCGCGGGATGTGATGCTCATCGAGGCGCGGCAAATTGGCAATGGGGCGAGCGCCCGACCCGCGGCGATCATGTCCACGTCGGTTATGCACGGCATACACAATACGGAACGCAATTTTCCGGATGATGTTGAAGCGCTGGAAGAACTCGGACGCGAAAACATGGACGAGTTTCGCGCCGCGCTCGAAAGATACGAGATCGACTGTGACGTGGAGTGGACCGGCGAACTAACGGTCTCGGTTGGCGATGAGGGGCTTGAGGCACTGAATCATGAACTCGACCTCTACCTTAAATATGGCCATGAAGCGGTAGGTCTGGACAAGGAGCAGATCCGCGACCACATCAATTCACCGATCTTCCATGCAGGCGTGTGGTCTCGGCGCCGTGGCGGAACCGTACACCCGGGAAAGCTTGTCTGTGAACTCAAGCGCGTCGCGATCGAACTTGGCGTTCGTGTTCATGAAAATACGCCTCACCTCAGTAACCGTTACAGCGGCTCTGACATCGTTGTTCAGGTTCCCGGAGGATCGATTCACGCCGAGAAAGTATTCCTCGCAACAAACGCCTGGGGTGATGGTCACCCGAAGATTTCAAGGCGGGTTGCCGCGATCCGTGATCGTATTCTGGTAACTGAGCCTTTGACGCCGGAACAGATCGAATCTGTCGGATGGAAAAACCGCCAGGGGATCTACGACACCCGCACACAGCTCAACTATCTGCGTCTGACGCGAGACAATCGCATTTTGTTCGGAGGGCGTCTTGCCTATTTTTTCGGTAATCACACAGACCCGGAACTCGATCGAACACCGGAGCCCTACATTCGGCTTGCGAACGCGTTTTTTCGTACCCTGCCGCAGCTGAAGGGAAAGATCGCGTTCTCTCATGCATGGAGCGGTCCTATCGGCTTGACCACGCGAATGGCCGTGCACTACCAGAGGTATCACCAAGGCAACATGATTTACGCCGGTGGCTATTCCGGGTTTGGAGTAACGGCTACCCGGTTCGGCGCTCGCGTGGGACTTGCGCTGCTCGATAAACGCGACACCCCGGAAACCCGGCTCGCCTTTGCTCGTACTGTTCCCGGCTATATACCGCCTGAGCCGTTCAGATGGATTGGTGCACAAATCACCATGTACGCCGTGGATACCGTTGATGCCAAAGGGGGCTGGCGAGTTCCGTGGCTGAAGTTTGTTGAACGACTCGGGTTCCCGGTGACTTCATAACGTTATCGCGCTGTCGCGTCGTTGTTCTCTGACGGGCCCAGGATTCGTCTGATCCCGCAGTCGTGCATTTCTGAACCCGGTGCGCCAGTGGCGGATCGATTCCTCGGCGGTGATCGGCCGTCGACAATTTCGGGCCACAATCCGAGGCCAGGTCACAAACAGGTCAGGGCGAATCTACCCGCTCGGCAACGTTCTCATTGCCCGCTTTTTTGAAAGCCGCGTCGACGTAGTCGAGACAGTTGACCGGCTCAAATTGTGCAGGGAGGGTGCTGCTTTGGCATGTGGGCAGGCATTCGATTCGAGCGGCACGATCCGGCTTCAGGAAGTAAGCCATCGAGTACCGCGACGGCAAAGTCTCATTGGCGTTTTCAGGTTGTACGACTCTGTGAACGGTGGAGCGAAAGAGACCGTTTGACCAGCGCTCCAATAAATCGCCGGTGTTGACCACGATGGCATCGCGCCGAGGCGTGACGTCGATCCACTGGTCCGCCGCGTTCAACACCTGCAGTCCGCCGACGTCTTCCTGAAGGAGCATTGTCATGTGGTTATAGTCGGTGTGAGTGCCCGCACGCTTCTGGCCGGAGTCACTGATCTGTGACGCAGGTGTTGGCGGGTAGTGCAGAAGCCTCAGGCTGTACTGCTCGCGGCGAAAGTAGTCCGCGAAGAAATCAATGGGCAAATCGATTGCCACGGCAATCGCCTGCATGATGTGCTGGTGGACGCGGTCGAGTGCCGCGCGTAGCGGATAGATACCGTCAGTAAACTCCGGCATCAAAGTTGTGGGAAGAACCTGCGGCCACTCGTTGTCGATCGCGCTTGGCACGTCAAAGGACTCTTTTACGTCCGGCAGTACGTCAGACGCGACGCCGGCATAGCGCTGTTTTGACGTACCGGTACCTTCAAGCGTTTCGTGAAACTTGCCGATGTATCCGCGATTGATTTCGGTCGTTGTATAGGCGATATCTTTTTTCTGTTCAATCGGCAGCGCAAAGACGCGACGCGACTGTTCAAACGATCTGGCTATTGTGGTGGACGAAACACCGTGACCCACGATGGTGAAAAAACCGACGTGGTACATCGCGTTGCATATCTGTTGACCTAACTCCAGTGGCGCATCTGGGCTGGCCCACTGCGTTACCGGACTCTCGCTCGTGAGAAAGGGGCCCACGTCGATGCACGGAATCGTCGACGCCGGGTTTCGCGGGGGTTGTGTGAGGTGGTGGCTCAGATCGAACATGATCACTGACAGATCGAGAACGTCAGGGGTTAGCTTACTTTCAGAGTTCGTCCGCGCGCAGCTACTGATTTACCACCCGGTTCGATAATTCTTCCGGTACGCCGTGAATCAGCCCGCACAGGCTCCCGACCGCCATGACGCGTCCACAGCTGTCGCCGCCACAGAGAATATTGTCGCGTATGGCTTGCTCAAAATCGGGTGCGTGTTTGGCTATGTGCCAGGCGACCGGAAGGCCCTGGGGCATATGGCACGGCATCCCAAAGTGTTCGGCGACCGCCAGCGGTTGATAGCTTGACCAGTTCAACGCTTCGAGCATCAAGGGTGCCAACGTATCTCCAGCGCCCCGCGCGGAAGTCTCAAGCGCATCGTGCGGTGACGCGCCATCTGCGATCAGCGACAGCGCATCGAACAGTGCGTGAGCGCCGTCCAGAGCAACCTGATTGATCGTGGTGACCCGCACCGCCTCGTCGACAGTAGATTTTAGCGCCCCGGCTGCAAACAAAGCGGGGACGGTCTCAAGGGCGGGGAGCTGATCGTCGTCTGAGCCCGAAGCCGCCGGGATATCGTCTTGCTCGGTGAGTAACCTTGCCACCAGAGCTTTGGTGGGGCGATCGGCAAACCCGACAAAGGTGCCACCAGGGCCGAATCGATCAAGGAAGGCCTTTTGGTGTGCCCGAGCTTCATAGTTTGAGCCGTCAGCAAGAAGTTCGGCGACCACTCTTGTGGATTCACCATACTGCGAATTCTGGCCAGCGCGCCGATGCTCGTGGGCAAAATAACCGAGGCTGCCGTCGGGGCCGGCATAGTCCGCCGACGACGGCGACCGAAACAGGATTTCGGAGCCGGCGTTGATCTCGGCCAGTCGCGCCTGATTGTAGAGCCAGTGAAGCCCCATGGTAGCGGCGTCGCCGGTGAGGGCGCCGTCCAGAGCATCATTTTTGTTCATGTTCTTTCCTGCATAAGTCAACGCGGATCTGATGGCGGTCATTGTATCGCACCATCACTGATCAGTTGGAGTGTCGCGAACGGCTTTAACCATCGCGGGAAACACGATCAATAAAGAAAGGACGATGAGATTGAACGGTCGTCAATCGTCTTCAGTGACTGTGTTTTACTTACGGGGTTCCGCGCATCGTTGGTCAGGAAGCCGTACAATGACGAGATCGTTGAATCGTCGTCGGAGTTGGCTTTGAAACTGAATTTGAAATGCGTGTTCGCCGGGATATTGTCGCTGCACCTTTTGATCCCCGGCGTGACGGTCGCACAAGCACCGAAGCTGTTGAAAGAAATCCATCTGGATCAGTTTGGCTATCGCCCACTTGACAAGAAATTTGCGGTGCTCGCGAATCCGGTCAACGGTTTTAACGCTAATCGAAGTTATTCCCCCCACCAGCGACTGCACGTCAGGCGGTGGTCCGACAATTCACTCGTTTTTAAAGTCGAGCCGAAGATCTGGAATCGAGGACGGGTGCATAGCC
>CALHMG010000025.1 GCA_938034705.1 uncultured Gammaproteobacteria bacterium | reverse complement strand
AATGCCTACTCAGCGGTTTGTCCTTACCTCGCCCTTACCAGGTTGTAGATCTTGGCTGGCTAACAAGCACCACACGAATAAAATTATATAAAACAGTGGATTAGTGGTCGGGGTGAGAGGATTTGAACCTCCGGCCCCTGCCTCCCGAAGACAGTGCTCTACCAGGCTGAGCTACACCCCGACGGTGCTGGTGACTCGTTAGTGATCCTGCGGGAAGGATCGTCACCGGTACAGCGAACTGCCCTGGATTCGAAAAGTGTACTAAAAGCTTCGCGCCACTGCGAAATCGGCGAGGTCTGCGAGCGCGTCGCGGTATTCGCCGGCGGGCAGCGCATTCAGCGCCTCGCGCGCGCGGCTGGCTTCTTCGCGTGCGCGAGCGGCGGTGTAGGACAGCGCGCCGGTTGACTGCACTGCCGCGAGTACTTCGCCGATCGCGTCACGGTCGCCTTTTTCGATGGCGACCTTGAGCGTATGTTTCTGTTCGTCGTTGCCGACGCGCATGGCTTCGATCACGGGCAGGGTCGGTTTTCCCTCAGCGAGATCGTCGCCCGGGTTTTTGCCGATCTCTTCGCTGTCGCCGGTGTAGTCGAGCGTGTCGTCCACCAGCTGAAACGCGATACCGAGGTGATTGCCGTACGCACCGAGCGCATCTTCAATGTCAGTGTCGCCGTCCGCGCAGATCGCGCCGAGTCGAGCGGCTGCCTCGAACAGGCACGCGGTCTTGCGCTGAATCGTTGCCATGTACTGGGCTTCGGTCACGTCCGGCGAATGCGCGTTTAACAGCTGCATGACTTCGCCTTCGGCGATTGTGTTCGTTGTGTCAGACATCAGCTTCATGACGCGCATGTTGTCGGCGTCGACCATCATCTGAAACGAGCGGCTGTAGAGAAAGTCTCCAACAAGCACCGATGCCGCGTTGCCCCAGATCTCGTTGGCGCTGTCGCGCCCGCGGCGAAGAGCGGACTCGTCGACCACGTCGTCGTGGAGCAGCGTTGCCGTGTGGATGAATTCGATCACGGCGCCAAGCAGTGCAGGCGTCGATTTGCTGGTGTGGCCGCAGGCCTTTGCCGCGAGCAGCAGCGTCATCGGGCGAAGGCGCTTGCCGCCGCTGCCGATGATGTAGGCGCCAAGGCTTTTGATCATGGCGACTTCGGAATCCAGGCGACGTCCGATCTCGGCGTTGACTTCATCCATTTCCGCAGCGACCAGCTCGGCAATACGATCGAGCGTCGAGCGCCCGGCGCTGTCGGCGCCCGGAACCCCGGCACTGTTATCGGGCCGTCGCGACTGGGTCTGAGGGATGTTTACGCTTGCCACGGTTGTAATACGTTCGTCTCTGATGGCTGGATGAGCCGGGCGGTCACGGACCTGGGCCTTGAGTGCAGGGCAACCGTCTGTCGTCGCGCTGCGCCCGGCTACGATCCGAAGGATCTGAAAATCGCGCAAAAATGGCCAAAATTCAGGGTTTAGGCGACTGCTCGGCAAGGTCGAACAATGCCGCTTAGTACGACAACTTTCAACACCGCAGATTCCCCAGACAGGCACAGCGGAAATGCCCGAAAATACGGCGATTTTCCATTTGACCGCTCTCTTGGCCCACAGATACAATCCGCGGCCCGGCCGGACCTTCGTTTTCGTCGGTCCGAGCGCTCGATTTTGACCGTCAGGTCTGACTGTCAGGCGAGACCAGATTTCTTCCCTGGCTGAACAGTGATTCAGCAGGCACCAACTATACAAGACAGGTTGCAAGAACATGTACGCGGTTATTCAAAGCGGTGGCAAGCAGTACAGGGTCGCCATCGGCGACAAACTGAGACTCGAGGCGCTGCCTCACGACGAAGGCGCCACGGTTGAATTCGACAAGGTGCTCGCCGTCGGCGACGGCGCCGGTATCGAAGTCGGTACGCCGCATCTGTCGACGACCGTCACGGGCAAGGTGCTCGCGAATGGCAAAGGCAAAAAGATTCGTGTGACCAAGTTCAAGCGTCGCAAGAACTACGAGCGCAATCACGGCCACCGTCAGCTGTTCACGGAAGTGGAGATCACGGGTATTGGTGGTGTGAGCGCAAGCGCCTCATCTTCAAGCTCAAGCGCTCAGTCTGCGCCGGCGCCTGCCGCTCAGCCTGAGCCTGAAGGCAAGCTTGAGGCTGCCGCGACCGCGGCCGCTGCAGCGGCTGTACCGGTCTCTTCAGGTGAAAGCGACGATCTCACACGTATTAACGGCATCGGGCCGGTCCTCAAGGACAAGCTCAATGCGCTCGGCATCACAACGTTCGCCCAGATCGCGGATCTCACGCCTGACGGCGTCGCCGAGATCGACGAACAGCTCAATTTCAAGGGCCGCATCGAACGCGAAGAGTGGATCGAGCAGGCCAAAAAGCTTGTCTAAGCTCCTTTAAAAAGCAAACCCGACAAGATCAGAAACGGCCTGAAGCCCAGAGCGACTCAGACCGAAGATAAAGGAACCGAAAATGGCACATAAAAAAGCAGGCGGTAGTTCCAGGAACGGCCGCGATTCACAGTCCAAGCGACTCGGCGTAAAACGTTACGGCGGAGAGCAGGTGCTGGCCGGCAACATCATCGTTCGTCAGCGAGGCAGTGAGTGCCACCCGGGCCGCAATGTTGGCATGGGTCGTGACTACACGCTTTTCGCTCTGACACCGGGCAAGGTTGTATTCGAAACCAAAGGCCCGAAGAAACGCAAAATGGTCAGTGTACTTACCGACTGATCCCGGTCACTCAGTCAGACCGAAACGGCAACCCCGGCTGGCGATCCAGGCGGGGTTTTCTTTTGGGATCCTCGAGCGCATATGAAATTCGTAGATGAAGCCACGATCAGCGTTGCCGCCGGCAAAGGTGGCCCCGGGTGCCTCAGTTTCAGACGTGAGCGCAACCTTCCTCGGGGCGGGCCCGACGGAGCGGACGGGGGCCGTGGCGGCAGCGTCTATCTCGAGTCCGTTGAATCGCTCAACACCCTGAGCGACTTTCGCTATACCCGAAAATTCAAAGCCCAGAACGGCAGCCCCGGCGAAGGCAGCAACCGCACCGGCGCCGGTGGCGACGACATCACGATCTGCGTGCCTACCGGGACGATTGTGCGCGACGCCGATACCGGCGAAACCATCGCCGACATGGACAAGACCGGATTACGCATCACGGTCGCCCGCGGTGGCGACGGCGGGTACGGTAACGCCCGGTTCAAGTCCAGCACCAACCGCGCGCCACGTCGCACTACCGTTGGCTACCCCGGAGATGATCGACGTCTGGCACTCGAAATGCGGGTGCTCGCTGACGTCGGTCTGCTCGGTATGCCCAACGCCGGCAAGTCCACGCTGCTGCGGGCCGTCAGTCAGGCACGACCCCGGGTAGCCGACTACCCGTTCACAACGCTGCACCCCCAGCTTGGCGTTGTTGGCATTGAACCCGGTCGCAGCTTTGTGATGGCCGATATCCCCGGTCTCATCGCCGGAGCGGCCCAGGGGGCAGGGCTAGGGTTTAAATTTCTGCGCCACGTGACGCGCACCCGCTTGCTGCTGCACCTGGTCGATGTTGCGCCTTTTGATCCCGGCCGCGACCCGGTCAAGGATGTGCGCGACATCATGAGCGAGCTCGAGGAGTTCAGCGAAGACCTCGCGACACGTGAACGCTGGCTCGTGCTGAACAAGACAGACTGCCTGCCACCGGACGAGGCTGAGGAAATCTGTGAACTCATTGTCAGCGAGCTCGGTTTTGATGGTCCCGTTTACCGCATTGCCGCAATCAACGGCGACGGCTGTCGCCAGCTCGCCGCGGACGTGATGGTGCGTCTGGAAGAAATCGATAACCCTGAAGTCGATGATTTTGCCGACGAGGCCGTCGATGGCTGACGTCGCTTTGAAGGCACCGCGACCTCGATGGGTGATCAAGTTTGGCAGTGCGCTGATCACCGACGGTGGCGCGGGTCTTGATGTCGCGAGGATCAATCAGTGGGTTTCGCAAATGGCGGCGATGGCCGCGGACGACTATCGGATCGTTGTGGTTTCGTCAGGCTCGATCGCGGTCGGCATGCAGCGCCTTGGCTGGTCGCGTCGCCCCTCGGCGCTCAACGAGCTGCAGGCGGCCGCCGCCGTCGGGCAGAGTGGTCTTGTCGAAGCCTGGGAACGTGCGTTCATGGATCACGGTCTGAGGGCCGCCCAGGTGCTGCTGACGGAGGCCGATCTGTCCAATCGCGTGCGCTATCTGAACGCGCGAAGCGCGCTGCGCACGCTGCTTCAGCTCGGGGTTGTCCCCGTTGTTAACGAAAATGACACCGTCGTCATGGACGAGATCCGCTTTGGCGACAACGACACGCTCGCAGCGATGGTCGCGAACCTGGTCGAGGCCGAGAGGCTGGTGATTCTGACGGATCAGGTCGGGCTGTTTGATGCGGATCCGCGCGAGAACCCCGAGGCCAGGTTTATCGACGAGGCAACAGCCGGTGACCCGACGCTTGAGGCGATGGCGACAGGTCCCGGTACCGCGATCGGCAGCGGTGGCATGGTGACCAAAGTCAAAGCTGCCGCTCAGGCCGCGATATCGGGGGCCGATACCGTCATTGCCAGCGGGCACGAGGAGCGCGTCATCGAGCGACTGGTGAGCGGTGAGAGCGTGGGTACGGTGCTTCGCGCTTCAGGCGATCGTCTGGCAGCGCGTAAACAGTGGCTTGCAGGCAGGCTTCGCTCCGAGGGGCGCGTAACCCTCGATACCGGCGCGGTGAGCGTGTTGCGGGAGTCGGGTCGCAGTCTGCTTCCCGTTGGTGTCACGGCGATTGAGGGCGACTTTGAACGCGGTGCGCTGATCACCTGTGTGACGGTTGATGGCGCTGAAGTGGCACGGGGACTGACCAACTACAGCAGCGACGAGGCCCGCAAGATCATGGGCCAGGCAAGTACCCGCATCGAGACGATTCTGGGGTACGTCGACGAGCCCGAGCTGATACATCGCGACAACATGGTTTTAACCTGATCGTGATCGACCAGGCGCTTTCGCACAATGTCATGACAACGGACTTCGCCTGCCGGCGTTGGTTCGGTCAGAGCGAATATCGAGAACGCGCCCGCGAGTTATCCCGCGGCGAAATGCTCGCGAGGGAGTCGGGAACTGATTGCGGAATAATGGATGCCCGGGGAGGGCATCGGGTGGCGGGCGTTAACGCCGCCTTTGGTCACGGGGTCACTGGCGCGTTGACCAGTAACCCGTCAGCCAGTCGCCTGCTAACCGATCGCCTTAAGGCGTGCGTTCAGACGGCTCTTGAGGCGAGCGGCCTTGTTCTTGTGCTCAAGTCCGCGACGCGCGGTGCGGTCGATTGTGGCAGCAGCGGTGCGGTAGGTTTCAGCAGCCTTGTCCTTGTCGCCTTCGGCGAGTGCGGTAAGAAAAGCTTTGATCGATGTGCGCATGCTGGCTCGCTGGGAATGGTTGCGCGAGCGGCGTACGGTATTTTGTCTGGCGCGCTTGCGCGCCTGGGGCGAGTTAGCCAAGTGAATAGCCTCGTGATTCACACAGTAGAAGAATTCGTAAAGTTTCGGATCCGGGTACAAGCCCGGTTGCGGTCCGCTCAGGCGGTCCTAAACCCCCATGCGGGCGGCGAAATATCCGAATTTTGGGGGGTATTGTCAAGGTCGCAGGCGCCGGCGACCGTGGCTTCAGGCTATTTTGGCGACGAAACCGGGCCAAACTAACCAAATGTCGTCAAAACTGCTGAAATCCTCCGCCGTGGTCAGTGTCATGACGCTGGTTTCGCGTATCTCGGGGCTGGTCAGGGATATCGTCATTGCCAACCTGCTGGGCGGCAGCGCGCTGGCTGACGCGTTCTTTGTGGCTTTCAGAATCCCCAATTTTTTGCGGCGGATATTTGGCGAAGGGGCATTTTCAGTGGCCTTTGTGCCGGTGCTTTCGGACTTCCGCAAAAATCGCACCGAGGAAGAGACCCGTGGCTTTCTCGACCTCATGGCCGGGCGACTCGGTCTTATCGTATTTCTGATTTCCATTGTCGGTGTCATCGCGGCGCCATTGTTTGTGCTGCTGCTCGCGTCGGGTTTCGTTCTTAAGGATCCGGAGCGTTATCGCCTGACCGTCGACGCGCTGCGCCTGACGTTTCCCTATCTGTTCTTTATATCTCTCGTGGCAATGGCCGCCGGGATACAGAACACCTGGCGCAAGTTTGCCGTACCGGCTGTTACGCCCGTCATTCTCAATCTGTGTCTGATCGCGTCCGCACTGTGGCTGACGGATGTTCTGCCCAACCCCGCGATTGCGCTTGCGGCGGGCGTCTTTATCGCGGGTGCGGCGCAGCTGGCCTTTCAGCTGCCGTTTCTGAAACGTGACGGGTTGATGCCGCGTCCGCGACTTGGCTTCGGTGCGCACAAGCCGCCTGGCTCAGACGGTGTCGGGCGCGTGTTCAGGCTGATGGTGCCGGCTATTTTCGGCACGTCACTCGCCCAGATCAATGCGCTGGTCAATACACAGCTGGCGTCTTACATGACGACCGGCAGCGTCAGCTGGCTTTATTTTGCCGATCGCCTCATGGAGTTTCCGCTGGCGATTTTCGGTATCGCACTGGCGACCGCAATATTGCCAACGCTGTCGACACTCTTTGCCGAGAACGACGACGCTCAGTTCTCAAGAACGCTTGACTGGGGCATGCGCCTGTCGGTGATCGTGGGCGTACCCGCGGCCGCCGCGCTGATGGTGCTCGCAGAACCGCTGATTGCGACCATGTTTCGTTACGGTGAATTTGATGTGGTTGACGTTCACCACACGGCCCGCGCACTCGTTGCGTTTTCAGCAGGGCTGCTGCCGCTGGTCATGGTCAAGATCCTGGCGCCGGGATTCTTTGCGCGTGAGAACACCAGGACACCGGTTCGCATTGCGGCGATCGCGATGTTGGTCAACATTGTCGTCAGCGTCGCCTTGTTTTATCCACTCGCGCACGTAGGGCTGGCCGTGGCCACCAGCGTTTCGGCGGTGGTCAACGCCGGTCTGCTTCTGATCGTGCTGTATCGCGAACAGATTTACCGGCCGGGTCCAGGGTGGCTGAAGTTATTGTTTCAGGTTGTGGTTGCAACCGCCGCCATGACCGCAGCGCTGTTCTGGCTTAGAGGTGATCTTTTCGACTGGAGTGAAGCCTCGCTAATGTGGCGCGTGGTCAGTCTCACCTTCTGCGTCGCCGGAGGAGCCGTGACGTATTTTCTGGGTATACTTGTGCTCGGAATCAGGCCCCAGGATCTGCTTGAAGCAAGGCCTCGAAAGACCTGACCTCAGACCGACTTAGCCGCACGTGGATACAACACAGTTAACCCAGATTGGCTCGACATCAGAGCCGCGAGTGTTCTCGCTTGCCGAAGCGCGCGAGGTGTTTCCGCTCGTCAAGCGAATAACCACCGAAGCCTTCAACGAGCTGGCGCCCATCAAGCTGCGTCTTGAGAACATGCTCTCGACCGATCCGCGTATTGCGCAGGTCGAAGGGCAGTACGAAGACGTCGTAAAGCGGTGGGTCATGAAGATGGAGCGACTGGGTCTCGTTGTTAAGGGGCTCTGGCTTGTAGATTTTGACACCGGCGATGGATATATCTGCTGGAAGCATCCGGAGATTCGCCTCGGCTACTACCACGACTATGCCGCCGGCTTCTCCGGCCGCCGCGCCCTCACTGACGTCATCAGCGAAATGTCACCTGACTGGGCGTAATGGAAGTTATTCGAGGGGCCTACAGCCTGCGTGACAGTCACCACGGCAGCGTTGTATCGATTGGAAATTTCGACGGTGTTCATCGAGGGCACTGCGCGATCATCGAGCGGCTGAAAAGCACAGCCCGGGAGCTGTCGCTACCGTGCGTTGTGGTGACCTTCGAACCTCATCCACTCGAGTACTTTGCCGGCACCGAGGCGCCGCCGCGAATCATGACCTTCAGGCAGAAGGTCGAGGCGCTGCGGGAGCTGGGTGTCGATCGCGTACTGTGTCTGCGTTTCGACGAGGAGCTCGCCAACACAACCGCTGAAGGTTTTGTGAAACAACTCCTCGTTGATGGTCTTGGCGCTCGACACGTTCTTGTTGGCGATGATTTTCGATTTGGCAAAGACCGCGCGGGAGATTTTGGTTTTCTTGCAGGGTGTGGATCGCGCTTTGGTTTTTCGGTCGACAACACGCCCACCGTTCGCATTGATGATGAACGCGTCAGCAGCAGCGCAATAAGAGTCTGTCTCGCCAAGGGTGACCTTGAAACGGCCGCGCGTTTGCTGGGTCGGCCCTGGCAGGTCAGCGGCCACGTCGCCCACGGCGACAAGCGCGGACGTGAGTGGGGCTTTCCAACGCTTAACCTGTACCCCAGGTGGGCACGGCCGCCGGTCACCGGCATCTTCGCGGTGCGTGCCAGGTGGGAGGGCGGCGTCGATGTTGCGGGTGCCGGCTACATCGGACGCCGCCCGGTCATCGAGGATCAAAAGCTCGTGGTCGAGGTCCATTTGCTCGATTACGAGGCAGACCTCTACGGCAAACGGGTGAGTATCAGCTTTCTGCGCAAGATTCGCGACGATATCTCTTTCGAGAATATGGATGAACTTTCGCTCCGAATGAGCAAAGACGTCGCGTTGATAAGACAGTACC
>CALHMG010000024.1 GCA_938034705.1 uncultured Gammaproteobacteria bacterium | reverse complement strand
AACGACCTACCCTTCCGCTTCCCTGACAACCGCCGTTCTTGTCGATCGACTCCTTCCCGCGCCCGGAAGTCGTGTTCTCCGCAACGTGCTGCTTGCGGTGATCGGCTCGATGCTGCTGGCGATAGCATCGAAGGTGAAAATTCCTTTCCCCCCTGTGCCGATCACAGCTCAGACACTGGTGCTGCTGGTTCTGGCCATGGCGTACGGATGGAAGCTTGCTGGCGCGACGGTTCTGCTCTACCTCGCCGAGGGAGCAATGGGTTTACCCGTTTTTGCCGGCACCCCCGAGAAAGGCATTGGTCTGGCGTACATGATGGGCCCAACGGGCGGATATCTGATTGGATTTTTACTGGCGGCCGTCGCCACGGGATATCTCGCTGAGCGCGGGTGGGATCGCGGCTTCGTCACTACGGCGGGCGCGATGTTGATTGGCAATGCCCTGATCTATGTTCCCGGTCTTCTCTGGCTTGGAACGCTGATGGGCTGGGACAAGCCTGTGCTGCAGTGGGGTTTGACTCCGTTTCTCGTTGGCGACGTCATCAAACTTGTCATCGCGGCAGTTCTGCTGCCGAGCGTCTGGAAATTGCTCAATCGCCGATAGACGCTTCGCGATCTACTGAGACACCCGCAGACCTGTGTACCCCGTCGAGGATCTTCGCGCATACCTCGTCGGGGCATGGCGCGTAGAGCGTCTGTTTACGGATCGCCAGACTGGCAAACGCAATGAGTTCGCCGGGAGCGCGACGTTTACTTCCGTCGACGATTCGCTGCTTTACGAAGAGCAGATCCTCACCGTTCTCGACGACTACGAAGGCATTAGCACTCAAAGCTATCGCTATACCTTTGCCGATACGGACTGCGCCGACGTTTCCTTCGGAGATGGACGGGCGTTTCACAGTCTCAGTCTCACCAGTGGAATCTGTCATGTGCAGCACGAGTGCGAACCTGATACCTATGATGGTGTGTTCAGGTCGGTGACCGAGCACGAGTGGCGAGTGCGATGGAAGGTGATCGGGCCGCGCAAACACTATTTTCTTGAATCGAGATACATCCGCAAGCAGATGCGCTGAACCACGCATGCTTGCACATTATGGTGACTGACGATGACCGGTGAAACATACGAAATTCTTGCGCTGAAATATGCTGATCTGAACAACCGCACCCGGGCAGATAATTTTCTCGATCCGGGCGATGATCACGACTCGCTGATGCCTATGGACTATTTTCTCTGGGTGCTGAAAAGTGATCGTCGAACTATCGTTGTTGATACCGGCTTCGACAAGATCGAAGGCGCCCGTCGCGGTCGCGATGTGATGATGAATCCGACCGAAGCCCTGACCAGTATTGGAATTGACTCACGCAGTATCGAAGATGTTGTGATTACCCACATGCACTACGATCATGCCGGCACACTGGGTGATTTCCCCAACGCGCGCGTTTATGTTCAGGACTCTGAAGTACAGTTCTGTACCGGCCGGGCGATGCTCGACGGGTCAGAGCGGATGGCCTACACGGCGGATCACGTCAAGGATCTGATCGACAAGGTGTTCAACGAACAGGTGAGCTTTATCGACGGTGATGAAGAAATCGCGCCGAACGTCTCGCTGCACCGAGTGCCCGGCCATACGGCAGGCATGCAGTGTCTTCGAGTGAAGACGAAGCGGGGCTGGACCGTGCTTGCGTCAGACGCCGCCCACTACTTTGAGAACTGGAAAGACCGAAACCCGTTCTCAATTTGCTGGTCAATGGACGACATGTTCAAGAGCTTTGATCGCATCGAGGAGCTGGCCGACAGTGCCGAGCACGTAGTCCCCGGACATGATCCCATCGTGCGTTCGATCTATCCGGCGGTATCGCGTGACCTGCCGCTGGTAACCCGGCTGGACGTCATGCCTGACTGGACTCTCGCCTGAGGATCCCGATCAAAAGACCGCGTCAAGGGAATCCATCAAATCCGATGGCCTGGCGCGCCGACTGATCAGACTCTGAAGTCGTTCTTGGGATAGGTGCCGAGGATTCGCAGTTTCGAACAGAAGTACTGCAATTCCTCAAGGGCACGATCGACCGGTTTTTCGGCCGGATGGCCTTCGATTTCGATATAAAACTGCGCGACGGTAAAACTCGAATCGGTGATATAGCTTTCGAGCTTCATGATGTTGATTCCGTTAGTTGCGAAGCCCCCCAACGCCTTGTACAGCGCCGCGGGCACGCTGCGCACCTGGAACACCAGGCTCATCATGCACTTTCCGGATTCGCGGTCAGGCTGCTCCGGACGCCTGGACATGATCACGAAGCGTGTCGTGTTGCCCAGCCTGTCTTCGACGCGTTCACGCAAGGTGTCCAGTCCGTAAATTTCTCCGGCCCGCCTCGGAGCGAGCGCGGCGATCGTCGAGTCACCCGTCCTGGCGACTTCCTCAGCTGCGCCGGCAGTATCTGCGTGAGCGACCGGCTCAGCCCCGAGGGTCTGAATCTGTTCGCGGCACTGCGCAAGCGCCTGTGGATGGCTCATGATTTTCTTGATGTCACCAAGCGATGCTCCCGGGAGCGCCAGCAGGCTGTACTGCACAGGCTGAAAGTGTTCGCCGATGATGTGCAAGGTTGAGTCCGGCAGCAGGTGATGAATATCTGCAACGCGTCCGCCAAGTGAGTTTTCGATCGGAATCATCCCAAGCCCCGCCGACCCGTTCTCTACGGCCTTGAACGCCTCATCGAACGATGCGCAGGGCAGAATTTCCATATCAGGGTAGACGGCTTCACAGGCCAGGTGAGAGTTAGCGCCGGGGACGCCCTGAAAGGCGATCGTATTCGAAGACATCGAGAAGTTGCTGGATCGGAAAGAATCGGGCCTCGTATCTTATGCGAAAAATGCCGACAAGGCTCGTCAGCAGGCGGCCAGTATCGCCCTCGCTGGATCAGAAATGACGGGGTTTATGTGTCCGATGCAGTCAGATCAGGAGATCAGGCGCCGGCCCAGTAACCGGCGCCGTCAATTTTGGCCGGACCCTGACGAGGGCCGGTGTTAAACCGATTGGTAAAGTCATCGCGCATGGGCCGAGGCTCGGGCAGATTGATCCACTGTCGGAGCAGGCGTCGCTTGCGCTCGGGCTCAGCGTGGTCCTCGAACGCCGTTCGGGCATGCAGCACATCATGATTCGACAACAGCTGGATATCGCCCTTGCGAAACTCCATATCGAAATAAAACTCGGGGTCTTCTGTGATTTCCCAGACCCGGGCCACGGCGTCTGTCTGCTGTGAGTTCAGGGGCTTGCCGGCTTTTCGCATTCCGTCAGTGATCGTCTTGCCGTTAAAGCGCGTTGAAAGACGGTCTTCGTGGTAGTGAAAGACCGGTACCTTTTCCCACGAGGTTTCGTTTTTGTCCCCGGTCGCGCCCTCGCCGCGCAGATCCCAGTGAAAGCCCTCATAAAGCGGATCGAGCAGTTCCGGCGTAGTCGCCAGCATTTCGTTGTGAACCGCAGCGGAACAGCAGATGCGGCTTTGTCCACCACTCTTTGATGGATGCACGCAAAGCAGACCGACTACGTCGCCGGAGTCACAGTGAAACCGAATCTCCTGGCTGGTTGTGTAGCCGCGAACGTTGTTGACCGAGTAGTCGTTACCGCGATCGGTAACTTCCCCAAGGAGTTCGCCTTTTGCGTTTTGAATAATAGGCGTGCCGAGATTGCAGCCAAATCCCCAATACAGCTTGTACAGCTGTTCGATGCTGTACTGATCGACGTCGATGCCACGAATGAGTTTCAGGCATCGTCCATGATCAAGCTCGTGTCGCAGATCGACAAAAAATTCCTCCATTCCTGGAAGAGGAAAATCATCAATTCCGAATTCGAATACCTTTTTGTCCGCCACGCCCTGAATCGCGCGGTCGATGGTTTCCAGCTGCTGGCTTGAGAATTCGACCATCCAGGACTGATCCGACTCCAGGTCGGCTCGCTTCCAGACCATGGGCCCGGTGACGGGTTTGAGCAGTTTTGGCTTTGACGTTTGCATAGCGGTCATGGTTGCGCGGAAGTTTTCGCCAGAGTGAGTGCATCGCAAGTATAGATCCACGGCCTGTGGACGAACATGCTCAAGGGTCCAGCCCGGGATTCAGGGCTGACTGGCGACCCGTTGGGTGCCGGAGAATGATCTTCGCGCGTCAACGCGTGACGATTTCCGTCAGTAGCCTCGATGCGGATCAACGAGATTTTGCGGTGACGCCCCGTCGATGAACCGACGCACGTGTTCAGCCACCAGTGCTGAACCCGTGTGAGAGTCGATAAGCGACGCGATATGGGGAGTCACCACGATTTTGTCGTGACTCCAGAACGGGTGATGTTCGGGCAAGGGCTCCGTTCGGAACACGTCCAGCGTGGCCTCCCGTATATGGCCGGAGTCAAGAGCGTGGATCAGATCGTCCTCAACGAGGAGATCGCCCCTCGCGACATTTATGATGCAAGCGTCCTGAGGCAACTTGTGCAACAGATTCAGATCAATCAAATCACGGGTTTCAACGGTGCTTGGCAGCAGGCAGACCAGAATGTTCGTGGATTCGAGGAACGCGTCCAGCTGCTGCGCGCCGGCGTAAACCGCGACGTTGTTCAAGTCGTTGTGCTCAGGCCGCGCAGTTCGAGTCCACCCGGCCAGCTGGAAGCCGACCGCTTTCAGCGGGGCAACACACGAGCGACCGAGAACACCCATCCCCATGATTCCGACCTGGCTGTGGGACGCCGGTCGGGTCGCCAGCGGGCGCCACTGCCTGTTTGACCGCGCCCGGTCGAATTCCGAGATACGGCGGTGGTGTCGCAGAGCGTGCAGCACGACATACTCGGCCATCCTTGCCTGCAGCGGCTCACCGGTACAGCGAACGATGGGGATGCTGGTTGGTGCGTCAGGGTCATCGAGGATGTGGTCGGCCCCCGCGGCGATGGAGACAATGCCCTTGAGCGATGGCATTGCGGCGAGGGCGCCGGGCTCCGGTCGCCAGACTGCTGCGTAGTCAATCCTGTCCGGCGCGGTCGTGTGCCAGTCAACCACCGCGACGTCCGGCAGCAATTTTGACAACCGGGTGAGCCATTTCTCGCGGACATGTTCGCCGACTTTGACGGCCAGTACGGGGCGGGATCGGGGGGATTTGGGCTGTGATGAGGTCATTGGATGTGAAGAAACGGTGAGCGGATGAGTCATTCGAAGAAATCACTTCGCCGCCCGTCGTTTATATGGGACATTGGAAAAGCGCTATTTTACTGTCAATTCAGGTACTAAAGGGTGACCTGTGGAACAACACGGTCGTGGTCGCATTAACCGAGTCATAACTTTGGCCGATGCGAGAGGCCTTGTGACAGCCTAAGCTTTTCCCCGGGTCAGTTTGGACTACAACGGTATCGCCAGCGATTGCATTTCAGGAGCGACGCTGGTCGCTTGGTAAACGTAAGATCAGGGTCATAACGATGCAGTTAATCGGTGTTCTGGGGATGCCAGAGGTAGCTCGTGTAGTGCTGTTCATGCGCTACAAGGGTCTCGACGTTCCTGTGCTCGACCCTCGCGTACATCTGAGTCTTGGTGACGGATTTGTCAGCAAGGAAGAGGCCGCCAGTTCAATCCCGACCATGTGCGTACCCCATCGTACCAGCGCGTTGTTCGAGGAAGTCCATGCGGGTCAACCGCTGCTTGAGCTGGACGATGGTCTCTGCCTGATCGGGGCGAGCGCAATCTGCCTGTATATCGAAGAAATCTACCCGGAGCCATCGCTGCTCGGGTTGACCGCACTCGAGCGCGCAAACACCGAGATGTGGCAGCGTCAGATTGAAACGCACATCATGAGTCCGCTTGCGGTCTACTGTTTTCATTCAGCGATTGATGAGTCTGAGTCTGATGTCACCCATGTGCAGAATGATGAATGGGGACAGCGCAATCTTAAACTCGCGCTAAGCGGAATCCAGGAGATCGACTCCAGACTGTCCGGCGCTGACTATCTTGCCGGGGGGCGTTTCAGCGGCGCCGATTTGACCTTGTGGAGCAGTCTTGAGTTCGGACGCGTGTTTGGTGTTGAAGTCCCCGCTGACTGTAAGTCGATTCTTGCGTGGCGAGACCGGGTTGCCGACAGTATCAAAGGCGAGCACTTGGTCACCGAGCGTGTGGTACCGACGGTATCCGTCGCCAGTGGTCCAACAGTTCATCTCGGTCAAGAGGCGCTGCCCTCGTCGGCGTCGCCCCATGACCCTCCAAGGATCGTTGTGGTCGACCGAGAGGGCAGTTTGCGTTACGCGAACTCACCCGCCGTCAAGTTTTACAACTTTGACGTGAGCGTTGATATCACGACAAAGCGCATCTGTGACTTTATCGGCGAACACTACGCTGAGCGCGTCGCCAAGCCCGCGATAGTCCGCTGTATCGACAGCGGTATCACCGAGACAACGCGCGGGTGGGTGCACTACAAGAGCGGCTCACGAAAGTTCGTTTCAATGTCGTTCTCTCGATTTGAGGATGATTCGGCGGTTATCGTCGCGCGGGATCTGCATCATCTCTCAAGCGTGGAAGAGACGACGTCCGAGAGTGTTTCCCTTAACAGTCTGGAAGTTGACCGAGAACGGGTGCAGCTCATCGATGCCGTGCTTGGCTCAACCACCGATCGCGTCTCGGTGCTGTCGGAGACAGGCCACTATCTCTACGTTAACCGGGCTCAGATGGCCTACTACGGCATCGACTCAAGTGACCAGGTGATTGGCCAGCATACTTCGACGTGGATTGGTCCAGGCCACTTCCATACGATTACCAAAGACGTGATCGCCAAATGCTTTCAGGGCGAGACGGGCGTTGTCGAGACAGCGTATACCAAGCCTGATGGACAACTGGCGAAGGTCGAGGTTGAGTTCTTTCCCTATCACGAACGCACCGGCGTAGTCAGTGGGGCGATCCTGCAGACACGGGACATTGAGGACGTTCAGAAGTCGCCGGCGCCGCGCGAAACACTGCGTGGAACCCAGTCAAGCGCACCCGACCTGCAGAGGCTTCGATTTACGGCATCCATTCTGGGCGCCACCGAGGGCGACCGAATCAGCGCCGTAGACAGAGATCTTCGATATATCTACGTCAACGAGGAGGTGCTCAACGCCTGGCACTGCGAGACCGATACATTCACCAATCAGTTCATCTGGCAATGCATCGGCCCCGAGCAGGCAAAGCTTGTTGTGCCGTGTGTAGAGCGTGCGCTTGCGGGCGAATATGTTTACAAGCGGTTCCGATATGCCGACCCGAGTGTGGGTGTTCGCATTATCGCGATGGAGTTTTATCCCTACACTGAATTACCGGACGAGATACCTGCGGCGGTCATCATCAAGGTTCATCCGCTGCCTGAAGATCTGACCCGTGACGCGCCGGAAGAAGTCGAGACCAGTTTTCCCGATATCTCAAGCCACGCCCAGAGCGTTCACCAGAACGGCTGATCGCGTCCGGACGGGATCAGCTGTCGTCATCGCGGTTCAGCTAAACCCGCTGTCACGAAAAATAGGTGGTACCCAGTTCGCGCTGGTTCTCATAAATCGAACCCTGATTCAGCGCCTGGGGGAAGGGCATCCGCACCGGAACGTCCGTCAGTCGCGGCTTGAGCACGTCGCCGTCGGTCAGAACACCCGCTGAGAGTTCCTCAAACGACGTCGGCTTCGCCAGAGGCCAGGCATCTACCGCACAGTACTGATGCAACAGAAAACGCCGAGGGTCGCCAGAACGATTCGGCTCCGAGCCATGCACCGCGCGAACGTGGTGAATCGTGATGCTGCCGGCTTTGCCCGTCAGCGGTACGGCATTGCTCAGGTCAGGTTTTTCGCGTGCGACATCGATACCGCCACAGAAATAGCCGTTGGCGTGGTGATCAAAGACGGGCCCCTTGTGACTGCCGGGGACAACCATCATCGGTCCGTTGTTCAGCGTGACGTCATCGATCATGAAGCCGACCGCAGCAAGATCGTCGTTGGTGTGAGGGTAAAACGCCCAGTCCTGATGCCATTCAACGGGTGACCCGAACCCCGCTGCCTTCAGGTTCAGTTTGCTCTGGTCGAAACGGACACCGTGTCCGTCCCAGAGCTGGTCAAGAATTTCGATCACCGTCGGGTGAGCGACCATGTTTGCGAAGACATCGCTGTGTCGATCAGGGTCTTTCAGCCGCCTGACGCGAGGTTCGTCGGCACTGTGGCCGTCCTCGAGGTCATAAAGCTCGGTATGTGCCGAGACTCCGCGAGCCTCCTCGACGAAACGATCGACTTCGCTTCGCAGGTCGTTGATCGTCGATTCCGGGAATACGTTCTCGACCACGATAAAGCCATCGCGGTGATAACGCTGTATGTCTTGTGCGCTAATCATGGAATACAGTGTGGTTCAGAACACGGATCGCCGCAATAATACAAGGCCGTTCGAGTTCCGGACACCAGCACATGAGAGCGTCAACGATGACCGATCAGCCACGAAAAAAAACCTATGAGCAGTTGCGCAGCTATCGATGGTTCGGTGTTGCCGACCTTCGTGCATTCGGACACCGATCCCGGGCAAAACAAATGGGATATGACGAGGAAGACTGGTCAGGAAAACCCGCAATCGGAATCATCAATACCTGGTCAGACATCAACCAGTGTCATGCGCATTTCAAGATCAGGGTTGAAGAGGTGAAGCGCGGTGTTTTGCAGGCCGGCGGTTTCCCGATCGAGCTGCCGGCGATGTCGCTGTCCGAGCCCTTTGTCAAACCCACCTCAATGCTTTACCGCAATTTCCTCGCTATGGAGTGCGAAGAACTGCTGCGCAGTCACCCGATCGATGGCGTCGTGCTCATGGGTGGCTGTGACAAGACCACGCCGGGTCTGCTGATGGGAGCAACAAGCATGGGGCTTCCGGCGATTTTCATGCCGGCGGGGCCAATGTTGAGCGGTCGCTGGCGAGGCGAAACGCTCGGCAGCGGATCGGACAGCTGGAAGTTCTGGGACGAAAAACGCGCGGGCAACATCACAGAACAGGACTGGTCAGATATCGAAGCCGGTATCGCGCGATCGTACGGCCACTGCATGACGATGGGTACCGCCAGTACCATGACAAGCGCTACAGAGGCTCTTGGAATGTCGCTTTCGGGTTCGGCATCGATCCCGGCCTCCGACGCCAACCACACGCGCATGGCGACGCGCACGGGTCGGCGAATCGTCGACATGGTCTGGCAGGACATTACGCCGGACACGATTCAGACACGCGAAGCGTTTGACAACGCGATTATGGTTTCGATGGCCGTCGGTGGTTCTACGAATTCGATCGTTCACCTGATCGCCCAGGCGCGGCGCGCCGGTCACGACATCGGGCTGGATGACTTCGAGAAATTGAGCTCCAGAGTCCCGGTGCTGGCCAACGTCAGGCCAACGGGCAAGGGGTATCTGATGGAGGACTTTTACTACGCCGGAGGTCTTCGCGCGTTGATGAGTCAGCTCAAGGACAGCCTGCACCTCGAGTGCATGACCGTGAACGGCAAGACGCTTGGCGAGAATCTGGAGGGCGCGGTGGTGGTTAACCCTGAAGTGATCCGCAGCGTTGACAACCCGGTCTACGCCGAGGGATCCCTGGTCGTGCTGCGCGGCAACCTCGCGCCGGACGGCTGTGTGCTCAAGCCGGGGGCTTGCGATCCCAGGTTTCACAACCACACAGGGCCGGCACTGGTTTTTGACAACTACGGCGAAATGAAAGCGACGATCGATGACGAAGATCTCGACGTGACCGAAGATTCGGTGCTGGTGCTTCGCAACGCAGGGCCCCAGGGCGGACCCGGGATGCCTGAGTGGGGAATGTTGCCGATACCGGCAAAACTGGTGAAAAAGGGTGTGCGCGACATGCTGCGAATCTCGGATGCGCGAATGAGCGGGACGAGTTACGGAGCGTGCGTGCTGCACGTGGCCCCTGAAAGTTTTGTTGGCGGTCCGCTGGCACTGGTTCAGACCGGGGACATGGTGACGATAGACGTTGCTGCGAGACGCATAGATATCGATGTTGACGATGCCGTCCTCGACCAGCGCCGCTCCGCGTGGGTGGCACCTGAGCCGCACTACGAGCGCAGCTACGGGTGGATGTTTGCCCGACACACGTCCCAGGCGGACAAGGGCTGTGATTTTGATTTTCTCGAGACCAGCTTTGGCAAGCCGGTGAAGGAACCCGCGATTTATTAGTCCGTTTTGAAGCACCGGATAACGTAAACTTCAGCGTTATCCGGTGTTACCACGTGTGAGGTTCAGCGCGCCAGCTATGTCCAGTTCAACTTATCCAATGACACGTATGCGTCGCCTGCGACGTACGGCGGGGCTGCGCGATCTGGTTCGCGAAAACTCCGTGACGGCCGATGACCTCATCTATCCCATGTTTTTTGAGGAAGGCATCGACGCGGACACGCCCATCACCGCAATGCCCGGGATCATGCGTCACCCCGAGTCACAGATCGCGCGGGTCATGGACGGGCTGTCCGAAGACGGCGTAAAAGCCGTGATGTTGTTCGGCGTCTCGCACAACAAGGACGCAACGGGTTCGGACTCGTTCAGTCGGGATGGACTGCTGGCGCGAATGACGAGAGATGTGAAAAAGGCAGCGCCTCATATGGTGGTGATGGCTGACGCGTGCTTTTGTGAATATACCGATCATGGACACTGTGGCGTTGTGGAGAATGGCGACGTTCACAACGATCAAACGCTCGACAATCTTGTCGCCCAGGCGATTGTAGCGGCCGATGCAGGTGCTGATGTCATCGCACCTTCGGGCATGATGGACGGGATGGTGCAGGCACTGCGTCATGGTCTGGATGCGGCCGGGCATACACAAGTGCCGATTCTTTCGTATTCGAGCAAATTCGCTTCGACTTTTTATGGCCCGTTTCGTGAGGCTGCCGGCAGCGAACTCAAAGGTGACCGCAAGGCCTATCAGATGGATCCAGCCAACGGGCGCGAGTCGATGCGCGAGTCGCTGCTGGACGAAGCTGAAGGTGCCGACATGCTGATGGTCAAACCCGGTATGCCGTACATGGACGTGCTGGCGCGGCTTCGAGATCGCACCGATCTGCCGCTGGCGGTCTATCAGGTCAGTGGCGAATACGCGATGATTCGGTTTGCGGCGCAGGCCGGGGCGCTTGACGAAAGTAGCGCGATCCATGAGAGCCTCGTCAGCTTCAAGCGAGCTGGCGCGGACCTGATTCTGAGCTACTTTACGCCCGAATATCTGCGCCGATCCTGAGAACTCACGGTATTCGAAATGTCCGAAGATTCAGTCGACTTTTCTGCGCCGGACGTAATCGCGGATCCATTTCCGGCGCTCGGCCGCCTGCGCGAATCTGATCCGGTTCACTGGCACTGTGGTATGCGTAGCTGGTGCCTCACGCGTTATGCCGACCTGACAGCGGTCTATCGTGATCCCAGATTCTCCGCCCAGCGCATCCGCAATTTTGTTACCGACCACGGTGGCCAGAATCCCGACCTGGAACTTCTGGGCGAATGCGTCGGTCTGTGGATGGTGTTCAATGATCCTCCTACGCACACACGATTACGCAAGCTGACGCAGCAGGCGTTCAATAGAAAGTCGATGGAAAAAATGCGCCCTGTGATCGCACGGCAGGTCGAACATCTTCTGCAGGAATTTGGCGACGCCGGGCAGGTCGACTTTGTTGATCGCCTCGCGTGGCCGCTGCCGGCCAATGTGATCGCGGATCTGCTGGGAGTTCCAAGAGAACACGTAGAAGACCTGAAACGCTGGTCTGATGATCTTGGCCAGTTCGTGTTGACGTCCAGAATCAATGAGGACAAATATCAGGTTGCGGCGCGTGGACTGAAGAATATGAACGCGCTCTTCGCGGATCTCATCAAACACAAACGGGCGAATCCGGGAAATGACGTGATCGACGAACTCATCGCGGCAAGTGATGGCAGCGACACGTTGAGCGCACAGGAGCTGATCGCGTTTTGCGTGCTGTTGCTGTTCGCGGGCCATGAAACGACAGCGCACTTCCTGGCAAGCGGGTTGCGTGCGTTAGTCAGACATCCGGATCAAATGCTGAAATTGCGCGCTGGTCTCAACGATCCTGCGCTTGTGGCGAACGCGTGTAACGAGATGCTGAGATTCGATGGTCCCATTGTGGCGATTTCGAGGCACGTCTCGGAAGATCTCGAGTTCGGTGGATCTCGAATGAAGCACAACGATCGTGTCTATCTCTTCCATGGCGCCGCCAATCGCGACCCGCGTGTGTTTGATCGCCCGGACGATTTCGTGATCGACCGTGAAGAGGCTGGACGAATGATCGGGTTTGGCTACGGAATCCATTTATGTCTGGGCATACACCTGGCGCGACTTGAAGGTGAAGTCGCTTTTCCAATTATTCTCAGGCACCTGAACAACATCGAGCTGCCCGGCCCGGAACCACAATGGACCGACACGCTGGTGATCCGCGGCCCCAAATCGCTGCCTATACGTTTTACGAACTGAATGTTCAGCAGCTGGCTACAGACAAAACCCGTACACACTTAAAATGGAGATCTCCACAATGACTGCGCTCACCGATGCCAATCGTGAGGTGCTGAAAAAAATCAGTACCGCAACGTTGACGACCGTACTTTACAAACGGGGGCTGAAAAACACGTTCATCCAGGGAATTTACAGGATCAATCCGGATGCGCCAGCAATGGTCGGGGAAGCCTACACCCTGCGTTATATTCCGGCGCGGGAAGACATCGACAGTCTTGACGGCTATGAAGACTGGGAACACCCCCAGCGCAAAGCCGTCGAAGAGGTGCCCGAGGGGCACGTACTCGTGATGGACAGTCGTAAAGATACGCGTGCCGCCAGTGCTGGAGATATTCTGATTACGCGTCTTATGATGCGCGGCGCAGCCGGCGTCGTAACCGACGGGGGATTCAGGGATTCTCCGGATATCGCGAAGATGCCGTTTGCGGCGTTTCACGCACGTCCATCGGCGCCTACCGGACCGATTCATCACCATGCGGCGGATATCAATCTGCCAATCGGGTGCGGCGACGTTGCCGTCTACCCCGGTGACATCTGCGTCGGCGATGGCGAAGGCGTTGTCGTTATCCCGGCAAACATTGCCAACGATGTCGCCGAGGAAGCCGCGGAGCAAACGCTGTACGAAAATTTCGTTCAGGAAAAAGTTTCCCAGGGCAGTCGAATTTTCGGCATCTATCCCTCAACAGAAGAAAGTCGCGCCGAATTCGCGATCTGGCGAAAGACGCATCCACTGTGAGTGGTGCGATCGACCGGTCAGTTGTTCAGGGCAGTCGATCGGCGTGTTTTCCCCCGAGACCAGAGAATATTCCCACGTTTTGAAGTGGGAAATTCTCCATGTCATGCAATTGAGGGAAGCGCGGTTTTCCCGTTTCCCCGCTAAAGGCGCGCTGAGGTTCTAAACTGGTCCCATGCCCTGAGCGCTGAACCGCTCTGTCTGTCACTGATCTGCATTCCGGGGACCCATAAATGATTCCACGTCATCTGCTACTCGCGGCCGCGACCGCGCTGGTCGTGAGCGCCCAGCCGCATACCGATGCACACGCGCAAAACGAATATGGCCAGTTTGAGTGGCTTGAACACAAGACACTCGACGGAGCGCACCCAAGTCCGATGGAGCAGAAAATGCTGTTCCTTCTTAATCAAGCTCGCACCAATCCAAAGGCCGAGGGAGTACGGCTGCAGAATCTGACGAGTGATGCGGTTATCAACAATGAATACACGCAACATGGTGTGCAGCTTGGCAAGATGAAAAGCGAGCTGAAGATCATCGATCCCATGGGGCCGCTGGCGTTTGACCGCAGTCTTTATCGCGGGCAGCGTGATCACAATCAATGGATGATCAAGAACAACACCCAGAGCCACGGCAGTGTCATTTCAAACTGTCCGATTTCAGTCGGCGCGTTCAACTACAGCTTCAGCGGTAACGCTCAGGCCTGTGATTCGCTGTTTTATTTTGGCACGCTCGTCGCCCAGTATACGGGCATCAATTTCTACACCCAGGGCAAGAGCGCAATGCACCTGCACGCCGGTCTGACCGTCGACTGGGGCAGGACGCTTGATACCAATCAGTCCCTTTACGGCATGCAGAATCCGCGCGGTCACCGCGAAAACAGACTGCGCCCAGAAGGCAGAATCGTTGGAATCGCGATCGAAGCCGAGAAAGTCAAAGCGACTGAAAATGTCGGAAAATACGTGATGTCCGAGATCGTGAGTCTTGATCACAGCAATCAAAGTCGCGTGTTTCTGGTAGGCACGGTCTGGCAGGATCGAAACGCGAACGGTATCTACGACGAAGGCGAAGGTCTGTCCGGAGTTGAAGTAGAGCCAGTGGCAACCGGTAGCTGGTACGCCGTAACCGGCCAGGCCGGTGGGTACGCGTTGCCCATGACGGGCCAGAGTAACGGTACCGTTGCCGTCAAATTCAGCGGTGGCGATTTGCAGACGCCCCTGGATATTCAGGTTCCGGTCTCAGATTTTGCCGGTTCCGAAAACGTGCTGGTCGATCTGCTTGTGCCGGGCGACGATCTGCTTGTTCACGGCGATGCCAGCGAAGACGTCTTTTTGTCGCGCGACGTCAAAAACACAACACTGTTTGGCAACAACTATCCAGGCGCCGTCACCTCCGCGGCCGGAAATGTGGTGCGCGCGCAGTTTGAAAATCTTGGCGAGGACTACGTCCTCAAAATCAAGGGCGTGGACATCTCGGCAACCGACGTTACCGTCAGTTACAACGGGCAGGATCTGGGCTTTATGTACGGAACGGTGCCCAACGGATCAAAGTTCACGAAATTCAGTATCACTCGTGAAATGCAGAGTCCCGGCTGGAATAACACTATCGAGATTGAATATGTCGGCACTGATCCAACGTGGGCAGTCGGCGACATGAAGCTCAAAAGCCAGCGCGTCGGAACCACAGTTCTGGACATCGCCGACGCGAACGACCCAATTCAGCAGCTGTATCCGATCAAGACGGATTCTGGAAAATTTGGCTGGAAATACGGGTCATCGCAGAATCTTACGGTCGTGCGTTATGTTACCGAGGCCAGCTCCGCACACAACGTAACGCTCAACGCCAAGGGTTACGACATCGGGGTTAACACTGACAGCAGCTCACACGTGGCAATTCATGTGAACGGTGTCCATGTTGCCGACATGGCGCAAACCGCCACAGGAGCTGAACTGAAGACCGAGATTGCTGGTGTAGCTCTGCAGTCGGGTACCAACATCATCGAATTCCGTCATGTTGGACCGTACAAGAATCACTGGGGCATCTCGGGCGTCAAGCTGGTCAAGGAGTAAACGGCGGCGACGCTGAACGAACAAAAAGCCGGCCGCGAGGCCGGCTTTTTTGTTGACGGCATAATTCGCTAGTCGGCCCGGCGTTTGACGATCGACTCGCGATGCACGGTGTAAAGGGTCGCCGCGACGACGATTACGCTACCGAGCAGCATCTCAAAGCCCGGTGTTTCACCGAAGATTACAAAGCCAATAATCAGAGCAAAAATCAGCCGGGTGTAGCTGATCGGGGCAAGTGCAGAAGCTTCCCCGACGCGAAAACCTTCGATCATCGACCACTGTGCACCGAACCCGGTAACCGCTGCGAGTACGAGAATCGCGAGATCGGTGGCGCTCGGTTCGACCCAGAAGTACCACGTGAACGGGGCCGACACACACAGATTGATGATGGCCGAGAACAGCATGATCTGCTCGTTGCGTTCGGTACTCGAGAGGATGCGTACCAGTATCGACAGACCGGCGACCAGGGCCGCGCCGGCGAGTGCGGCGATCGCGGCAACGCTGAATCCGTTGGTTCCCGGCTTGAGCATGATGAGAATGCCGAAAAAACCAATAATGGTGGCCGCCCACCGATGGATGCCCACTTTCTCCCCGAGAAAAATAATCGCCAGAATCGTAATGAACAAAGCGCGTGAAAATGTGATCGCTGTGGCGTCAGCAATCGGCATATTGGCGATTGCGTAGAATCCGCACTGTATCGCCATGGCGCCGATGCAGCCCCGCAGCAGATGCAGCTTCCAGCGAGACGTGGCCATGCCCAGCACGCCACGTCGCACGACGATCGGGATCAGCAGCATCAACAGAAAAACGGTGCGGAAGAACACGATCTCGACGCTAGGCAGTCGCTGCCCCAGGTCGTGCACGGTAGCCGACATAACCGCGAACATCAGGCTCGACAGAAGCAGCCAGAGGGCCCCTCGAACGTTGCCCGTCTGCCGGTTAAATCGCTGAGTAATACGCTCCCGGATGGATCGTTCGGCTGCCGGTTCTGGCTTTTGAGTCAAAGGAAAATCGACAGGTTGTGAGAGCGATCCTCACTTTACGCGCCGGATCGAG
>CALHMG010000023.1 GCA_938034705.1 uncultured Gammaproteobacteria bacterium | reverse complement strand
CGAGGCTTGCCTTCTGCAAGCGTGTGGTCTTGGTCCCGACCAAACCGTCCCCGTTCTGAAAAGTTACGGGGACGACCAGTGCGAGCCGGCACGCGACCTGAACGGCAACCTGATCGTCCTGACCGCGACGCAGCCGTCCGTCATCATGGCTCTGCCCGGCAACTACAAACTTGACGTCAGCGGACTCGAAGCGGACCCCTGCGTCTACATCACCGCGCAGTGCGTGGGTGTCGCAGACGCACCGGTCTTGGGGGGCGGTGTTTGCGGCCCTTTTGACCTCGGACCGCTACTTGTGTGCCTCGAAGAACTCAAAGCGCTCGCGACAAAATCAGCCACTACGGTCACATGGGTGCCCGGAGCGTTTGAAACCGAGACCGGTGAGTGCTACCCTCTAGGAACACGCCCCCTCTGTGACGGCACAGGCGGGATCGAGTGCGTTTACTTCGACCCACAACTAAAGGAATACATCGTGGCAAAAGGACAGGCAGGGCAGAACAGCCCGGATAAAGCAGGGGCAGCATGTCTGTTTGCCTGCGCTGTTAAGGAAATCTGCGCAGCAGATGAGGATACCATCCTCACAGCCGCCCAGATCAAAGAAGCGCTTCTGACGCAGGGAGTGACGTACGCTGACGGCACTGCTGTGGCGGCGACCGATGCGTTCACCGGGTTCGGTGTCGAACTGCTTCATCTCAACGATCAGGTGGCAAAGGACGACGGCACGACATTTGTGACGCAGACCTGCGACGCGAACATCACCGTCGCCGAAGGGGCGACGCCTGTTGATATCGAGCCGGGAGGCTCCGAACAGGCAGGACACGATTTCGAGAACGCCGACAATGTCCAGCCCGCATGGGTCACGGACTTGACCGCCGGACAGGTCGAGATCAAGGCGGGATCGGCGATCCGCGTGCGCGGCTTCTTCGGACGCTGCGGCCCCGAGGGCACGGTCCAGCCGCTCGACCCCAACGCACCTGAAGCTGTCGGCCCGGTCAAGGCCGTAAAAGGCGAAGGCTAACACGCCCGGCCTGACGAGCTCTGTAATCGTAAGCCCGCCTGCCGGGCGGGCTTATCCTAGAGCGCTCTGAGAGGAAACTACCATGACTGCCGGAAACGCAGGTGCAGCCCCCGAAGGTGACGCCACGTCTATTATACGCTGCTACGATAGTGTCGTGGGCGGGCCGCTGACGACGCGCTATGTCAACGACGACAACACCACCGATCTGGAGTTCTCCGTCGGCAGCGGGCAGCTCAAGTGGAACATCACGCAAGACCCGCCCGAGGCTGACGCGGTCGCGCTTCAGCAGGCTATCGCGGACTGCGTAGACGCGGGTGGGACCGTGGCGCTGACGTGGGATGATCCTGACGGCGACCCGTATTCGTTCACGGTCAACGCCTACACTGGGACCGTCGGTGCAGATATGCTCCTGTCCGGCGTCAACGGGACAGGGACCAACGCCGGTAAGGTGGGCTCTTTCGCGCAGGCTGTGTGTTCAGTCGGCGGAACGTCCCCACGCGAAGCCGTCCTGTGCAAGTCCGGCAAAGGTTTCGAGTGGTCGGACCTCTACACCGGGGAGCCGCTGACGGATACCGAGCGAGCAACCTTGCGCCGATGCGCAAGCGACTGCACACCTGTGGCTATTCTTTGGAAGTTTGTCGCTCCCGAGGAAGGCGCTCTGATCGAGTATTGGCAGCCGGAAGCCCTCGGGGGTAACGCTGTCCCGCACGACAATGTGTCGAACATATTCACAAACACCGGCACTGACTTCACGCACCCGAATGGCGCAGGATCGCACACCGGGGTCAACACCAGCTACTTCGGCTTCTCCACAGCCAGCGCCACAGACCTTGCCCTGCTGGGGCTGGAGGATCGTGATGAGACCAACGGCACGGACCAGTTGAAGGTCACGGGCTGGTTCTTCACAAAAACCCCGATCCCGCTGGAGGACGTAAACAGCAACACCGGCGAGCGCGGACTGCTCGCGATCCAGTATTGTTGCCGAGGCCCGCTCGTCGTTCTGACCGAAGACACCACGGACAGCACCGGCACCGGCCCCCGATCCGCGTTCGACCCGGTAGAGGTGCCCGCAGGCATCCACAAGGTCATCATGCTGGCGTCCGACCTGTCCGCGTGGATGGGGCTGGACCTGCGCGACGAGGATAACAACCGGGTGAAGTCGTACAGGGCTTGCCCGCGCTTCGACTGTATCCCCGTGCTCAAGGACAACTTCACCGGCAATCTCATCACGCCCACCGGTGACCCCGTCGTGGTCGGCGAGAACGATAGCTGGTGCAAGCCGGATTGTCTGGTGCCCGAGACGCCTGTTGCTAGCGAAGGCGGCGGCCTGACGGAAGACGAGGTTCTGGCACTCATCGGCCCGCACACGGAGCTTGAGGTCTGCACTGGCCCGTTTGCTCAGGGCACAGGCCGAACTGGGTGGGTACACCCTTGGACGCCGGTAATGACCGCAAACAGCGGCACGGTTGTTGAGGACTGGGTCCAGATCAGCACGGCAGAGACGGCCCCGGAATGCCCGACCGATCTGACGATCAACGCCTTCCTCGGGAACGACTATGTGCAGCTCGAAGACGCGCGCCTGTACATCTGGAAGGATGTACAACTGCTGGTCGATGGACTGCCCGTGCTGACGTGGACATTCCAGACCTACCGCTACGAGGACGAGCGCGGGGACACGAGCAATAAGCTGCTCATCAACGCAGACGGCTCGGTGCATCTGCACCGTCTTAACGTGGCTGCGGGGGCGCTGGTTACGGTGGAGACGCGGCGCAGGTATAACGCTAATGCGTTCCTCGCGGGTGGCCGGGCACGGACTATCGGCGGACTGCGCGCTCACGCCAATGTGCACTTCTCGCCCCGAAATATCGCCATAGGAGCCGCGTGATGCCGACATACTGGCTTTTGGAAACTGATCTGAGCGATCAGACCCCGGAGATCCCCGGCGGTGTTCAGTACGGGCTGGTCGATGAGGCCAACCCCGCACCGAAGGATGCTGTGCTGTTTGAGGGCAACGACGCTCTGGAGCGCGTGGTCAAGCAAGCTGACGCCATTGCCATGAGACAGGCCGACAAAGCTGCCAGCGCCGATTTCGGCTTTGGTGACGACGCCCCAAAGGTGCCGCCGGGGCAGGTCGAGAAGCTCAGCTCCCATGAGTAAGGGAAAGACCCGCACAAACCCGGACCCGAAGGCCCGTAAGGACAGTCTCGGGGTACCGGAC
>CALHMG010000022.1 GCA_938034705.1 uncultured Gammaproteobacteria bacterium | reverse complement strand
TTCCCGAGCGCTGTTGACTGTGTCGAAGTCGACTATAACGAGGCGATGACAACCGGCAATCCGTCGGTTCGTGGCGTTTCGATTACCGACATTTCGTACTGCCCGAGTCGGCAGGTGACCGGCGCCGCAAAGGCCGTGGCGGCTGGACCTTCAGTTGACTCAAATGGTGTTGTTACCGTCACCTATGATCTCCTGGTTGAAAACCTCGGCAACGTAGATCTGCATGACATTCAGCTGCAGGAGCTTCTGGACCCGGAGTTTGGCAGTCCGATGACGAGTGCGCCCACGGCGTTTGATACCTACCACGTGAGCGGTCTGGTTATTTCAGCAACCGGCGGCGACACAGACAACAACAGCGCGGTTAATCTCGTTCTGAATACAGGATTTGACGGCTCTGCGGACTCCAGCATTTTTGATGTGGCTTCGGGTGGGTATCTGGAGCCTGGTGAAACCGTCACGGTTTCGATGACGCTTCAGTTCAAACCATCAGACTTCAACGAAACGTTCAACAACCAGACCTACGCCAGTGGCGACTGGGTTGACGATGATGATTCAGACTTTAATGACGGGCCCAACGATCCGTCCGACAATGGCGCCGATCCTGATGCCGATGGCGACGGATTTTCTGACGAACACTGTTCTGTCGCCACGAACCCGGTTGTAAATGACAGCGCGGGAATTGGCGACGGGTCCTGTGCGGACAACAACAACCCGACCGCGATTAAAGTGACTTCGCTTCCGGTTACCCTGAATAAATTCAATTCAAGAAGTGCCGGTAACCGAATCAAATTCAGATGGCAGACCGCCACTGAAACTTTCACCGTTGGTTTTCATCTGTGGGGAAAGGTCGAGGGCAAGTGGACGCAGCTCAACGAAAATCTTATCCCGAGCAAAACGACCGACGCGCTGTCTCCGATGGCTTACAAGGACTCGGTTGATGTCAGCGATCTTGAGTCACCGGTGGAGGAACTTGGAATTTCATCTGTAGACACCAACGGCACCGAGCATTTCATGGGGCCGTTTCAGGTGGGCCAGCGCTATGGCGGAGCTGCCGTGGCACCGCCGATTCCCTGGACTCTGATCAGGAAAAAGCATGATCGCAAAATGCGCAGACTGGGTTACACCAAGTTCAAGCACCGCTGGGTCACTCGACCGGGAAAGCTGGCGAAGATGGCTGACGTCGAAGCGGGGACCAGTGTGGTCGACACACACGTCGCCGAGCCTGGTTTCTACAGGGTTACGCATGCCGAGCTGCTTGCCGCAGGTATGGACCTTACCGGCGTGCCGGCCAAAGCCGTTGCGGTGACGTTTAAAGGTCAGCCCGTTGCTCGAGTGATCGGTGGCCAGAAGCCCATGGGCCCGGACAGCTGGATTGACTTTTACGCAGATCCAGTCAGCGCTGAAGACCTGCTCTATACAACCCACAACGTTTATCGAATATCCGTGGACTATTCCATGGTGCGCGAAGCCGGTTCTGTGAATCGGGTTACCGTCACAGGTGTGCCGCGACCCTCGGTCGCCACGGCAAAGAGTAACGAGCAGAATCTCTACAGCTTTGTTTCACCTCTGGCTGATCCGTGGTTTGCGGCGCAGGTTCTGGCGATTGGCGCTCCCGCTGAGCACGTTACCGAACTTGATCTCGGGCCCGTGGTGTCAGGCACCAGTGCAAGGTTACAGATGCAGCTGGCAGGCATTACCGACTGGCCAGGATCCGATCAGGATCATCACATCCAGGTATTCGTCAACGAGATGACCCAGCCGTTAGTCGACGCTCGTGAAGACGGCCTGATACCGTGGACTATTGATGCCCAAATCCCCGCTGACGTCGTTCGGGCTGGAATCAATACCGTACGACTGGTAGTTGTTGGTGACACCGGATTCAATTTTGATGCCGTGGCCGTCGATACGGTAGGCATTGAGTATTTTACGCCGGCGGTCGCAGTATCGGGCGCGCACACATTTGAGGCCAAAACGCGTGACTTCGTCGTCAGCGGTTTTAGTGATGACGATCTGATTGCGTATGCACATCACGAAGGAAATCTGGCAGCGCTCGCCGTTCAGACGCAGCGTAACGGATCGAAATTTGATGCGCACGTTGCCGCCGTGGCTTCTGGCGAGGCGACCTATGTGGTCGCACAGCCGTCTGCCCTGAAGTCTGTTGACGGTATTTTCCTGGCTGACCTCGATCCCCAGCTGCTGGACGTGCCGGCGCAGTATCTGATTGTGGCTCATCCGTCGTTTGCGGACGGGCTGGACGAGTATGTGCAGGTACGCCGGGATGACGGCTATTCGGTTCGTGTCGTGGACACGGAGTCGATCTACGCCAATTTCGGCCACGGCATGCCGCTGCCGTCGGCGATTCGCAGTTTTCTGCTGCAGGCGGATTCGACCTTCGACTACAGTCATGTGCTTCTGGTTGGTTCGGCTTCCAGTGATCCACATAACCACACGGGGAGTGGGTCGGTGAATTTTCTGCCGACTTTATATACGCATTCAATGGACATGATTTCGTTCACGCCCAGCGATTCGATGCTGGTGGATTTTGATGCTGATGAACGCGCCGACAAGGCAATTGGCCGCTGGCCCGTGCGAACGATGTCAGAACTCGAAACCATGATCCGCAAGACGCTGGGATTTGCGTCCAACATGGCTTCGGAGCGCAGCGCTGTTGTCGTTGCCGGCGCCACTGAGCCCGGTCTGGATTTTGTTGGTCAGGCGGATCGGCTTCAGCAGCTCCTGACGAGCCGCGGATTCAGCGGCAACGATGAATCGTGGTCGGACGTGACTCGTATCAACGTTGATGACTTTGCGGGCCACAGCGACGGTCAGAACGCGGCCGCGCGTCAGTCGGTCAGGGCCGCCCTTGATGCCGGGTCTACGTTGACCGTATTTGCCGGTCACGGTTCGCCAAGTGCGTGGACTTACGAATCGCTGCTGGATCATTCCTCGGCCTCCACCCTGAACAACGTGAACCGCCCAACGCTGGTGATGCCGTTGGCGTGCTACACGACGTATTACGTTTCTCCCGGCACGGACACGCTCGCCAATACGATGCTGAGCGCTAACGACAATGGCGCGGTAGCAATGCACGGTGCGTCGGTATTGAGCTTTTTTGCTCACAACGAAGCGATGGCCAAAGGCGTGCTTGAAGGCATGCTGCAACAGGATCTCACTCTTGGTGAGGCGGTAAAGCACGCTGCGGGACAACTCCCCGATGCCTACCGCGACATTTTTGTTAACTGGTCTGTTTTGGGTGATCCAACGCTGAGGATCGCGCAGTAGTTCTCTGGGCAGCCTCACCCGACTGATATAGTCTCCTCGTATACCAAGTGACGGCGAGGAGACTATTGAATTGAATTCGATCAACCTGGACGCGGTTCGCGAAGACACACCTGGCTGCAGGCACGTCATACACCTTCACAATTCCGGCACCAGTCTGATGCCACAACCTGTTCTGGATTCGATCAACGCTCACCTTGATCTGGAGGCCAGAATCGGCGGTTACGAAGCCGGGACTCGCGCCATTGATCGTATCGACGCTGCGTACGCGAGCATTGCGCGGATGCTGAACTGTGATACTGATGAAATCGCGATGGTCGAATCAGCGACGGTAGCGTGGAATCGATGTTTTCTCGCGCTGACGGCACAGATGTCCGCGGGTGATCGCATCCTTACCGGCCGTGCCGAATATGCCTCAAACTATATCGCCATGCTGCAGCTCGCCAAGCGCCAGGGTGTCGTTGTCGACGTTGTTCCTGATGACGAATCCGGCAGCCTTGACGCGAAAGCGCTTGAATCGATGATGGATGACCGCGTCAAATTGATTGCCGTCACCCATATCCCCACCAGCGGCGCCCAGGTCAGCCCCGCTGCGCAAATTGGCGTTGTGGCGCAAAAGCATAATGTTCCGTTTCTGCTTGACGCCTGCCAGTCTGCTGGCCAGATGCCGCTCGACGTTAAGGAAATCGGGTGCGACGCGCTGTCGGCTACGGGGCGAAAGTATTTACGCGGACCACGGGGTAGCGGTTTTTTATATATCAAGCGTGAGCTTGCGAATCGCATTGAACCCCCTGATCTTGACCTGCACGGTGCGAAGTGGACGGGGATTGATACCTACGAAGCGTGTGCCGGCGCCCGTCGATTCGAATATTTCGAAGGATCAATTGCCAATCGAATCGCCCTCGGTACCGCTGTTGATTACGCGCTGAAGCTTGGGTTAGACGCAATCTGGGAACGTGTTCAATATCTTGGGGACGGGCTGCGTCAGCGACTGTCAGAGGTTCCGGGTGTGACCCTTCGCGATATCGGCACGGTCAAGTGCGGTATCGTCACGTTTACCCACGACGCGCTTGAGCCCGACGTTATCGGTGGCAGATTGCGAATCAAGGGC
>CALHMG010000021.1 GCA_938034705.1 uncultured Gammaproteobacteria bacterium | reverse complement strand
ATCACGCTGATCGATAATGATCTGGCTGTTCGTGTGAGGTCGGTAATTGCAGAACGTGGCGCGATATTTTTCGAAGATATCGTCGCCGCGCTCGGCACGTTTCCGGCGGATGTTCTCAAGGCGCTCTGGGAACTGGTGTGGATTGGAGAAGTGACTAACGACACGCTCAGCCCCTTGCGCAGTCTCGGGCGTAAAGCCGCTCGAGGGCGACGCAGCTCCAGACCTCGCGGCGGACGCGCGAACTTCAGAACGCGTCGCGTGCTGGGGCCAGCCGGATCCGAAGGGCGCTGGTCATTGCTGCATGGGCCGACCGCGGGCGTGACAAGTGCAACCGTGCACAAGACAGCTCAGGCGCAACAGCTGCTCGAACGTCATGGCGTGCTCACAAGAGAATCGACAGGAATCGAAGAGGTTAGCGGTGGGTTTGCCAGTGTTTATCCAATACTGAAATCGATGGAAGAGGTTGGGAAGGTTCGTCGTGGTTATTTTGTTGAAGGTCTCGGCGGCGCGCAGTTTGCGGTCCCGGGTGCTGAAGACCGTTTGCGCCAGCGACCGGGCACGGGTGAACCTGCCCAGGTGTTTGTGATTGCGGCGACTGATCCGGCAAACGCGTACGGCGCCGCGGTGCCCTGGCCGGGGCGAGCGACTGACAGCGGCAAACCCGGTCGCAGCGCAGGCGCTCGGGTGGTGCTGATCAACGGTGAGCTGCGGGCGTGGCTCGGTCGTAATGGCGATCACCTTTTGACGTGGTTGCCAGAGACTGAGGCGTCTGCAGGCGATGCAATCAGGGAGCTGGTGGGCCTTTTGACCGAAGAGGTCTCGGGTCCGAGCCTGTTGTTAAAGAAAATTGACGGTGCTTTGCCGCAACACAGCCCGCTTTACCCGGAACTGACGGCGGCCGGTTTCAGGCCCTCAGGGGATGGATTGCTCTACCGCCGGCAGGCCGCGAGCGCGATGCCTCGCGGACGTCGCAGCACCATGGACGGCCCGCCCCGGACCTAGCGCGCGGCGACCGGCGGATCCCGTGACGGTGCCGTGGTATCCGCGACAAATCCCCGATCATCACTGAATTCAGGCATTTGGGGGATGCCCCGGTGCGGCAACGGCGTGATTCTTGTGCTAGAACTTTTAATAGAACAAACCAACCCAGCGGACCCCGTTGCGCCCATGAATTACCGTTCCCAACCCATCCGTTCTGCTTTTGCTCGCCCGCTGCTGGTGCTGGCGGCCGTGCTGGCTCTGTCCGGATGTGGCGAAGAACCTGCGCAACAGCAGCAGAACACCGCGGCGCCGGCGTCACCGGTAATCGATGGTTCCGCTGAATCACTGAAAAATGCCTACGACACGTACGGCGGAAACAACGCGCCGGCCAAGACGGAGGCCGTCAGCGAGCAGCCGCAGCCCACTGAGCTTCCCAAGTCTGACGCCGCTGTTTCCTACGGCTCTGCCACAGGTTCAGAGGTCGGGCGAACAACCCAGGTCAAAGCCGATCTGAGCAAGATGGTTGAAAACCTCTCGGCGAACATGTCGGGAGAAGATTCGGTCAGATTTCTGGCCGAGCAGCGAAAGTGGGAATCACAGAATTTCGGCTGTCCAACCGATACCACCGACGTCGGACATCACTCGTGCATGCAGTTCCACATCCTGTCGCGCATGCAGGAGATCAAGGGCCGTTACCAGGAAGCGTCGACCGGACAGATTCAGGTCAACTGACGCCAGCAAAAATTCAGCTGGAGCTTTTGCTTCGGTCGTGATTCCACAGCACATCCTGGTCGCCGGCGTGATGATTGAACGATCGCGCCATGACAAACAGCAGATCTGACAGTCGATTGACAAACTGACGACCGTTCACGTTGACGTCGTGTTCTTTTGACAGTGAGTACAGTCGTCGCTCGGCTCTTCGGCACACGCTTCGAGCAAGGTGGGCAACCGCACCCGCCTGGGAGCCACCCGGAAGAATAAATTCCTTAAGCGGTTCGAGTTTGTCGTTGAGCTGGTCCAGCGTGTCCTCAAGCATCGAGACGTGACCTTCGTCGATAGCGATATAGCCCGGCATCGCGATCTCACCACCGATGTCGAAAAGATTATGCTGTACGTTAATAAGGCATTCTCGAGCGACGTCGGGCAGTTCGTTCAGAAGCAGCATTCCGATGATCGAGTTGAGTTCGTCGATGTCGCCCATCGCCTCAACTCGCAGATCATCCTTGTCGACTCGTGATCCGTCGCCAAGGCCGGTGGTGCCATCGTCACCGGTGCGAGTATAGATTTTAGACAGTCGATTACCCATAAGATTGCTTTACCTGAAATTGTCGCTTTGTTTGTCTGTGTCTACGCTTCATGTCGGTCCGGCCAGCGTCGTACCACGGTCGTGACCAAGTTCGTGACCAAGTTCGTAATGTGAGCACGGATAATCACGTTCAGCGATCAACCCCGTGAAGTGAGCAACTGATACTTCACCTCTATGCGAAGGTCGTGGTGCCCGCCGTTTAAATTTTCGAGCGTTCGCTGATCAAGGCGAATATGCTCCAGCGCCTTGCGCGTGTAGCGATCCAGCACACCAAAGCCCGATGACCGCATGACCGAGAGTACCTCGATGTGTCCCCCTGCGCTAACGCGCAGCATCACATCGACATTGCCTTCCCAACCGCGCTTGCGTGCCAGCATTGGGTACACCAGGTCGTGATCAAAGCGCGCTCTGATTTGCTGGCGTATCGCTGATTCGTCGACCGGTGTGGCAGCTTCCGTCTGGGTTTGCGTCGCGGCGAGGTTTTCCGCGGCGCGCGACACTTCGTACGTATCTGCCACGTGCGGCTGTTCAGCGTCCGGCGCGGCGCGGCTGCTGTGTGCCGAAGCCGGTTCTGCGCCCATCGTCAGCGGGGCTGTGTCTTCGTTTTCGCTGCGCCTGGCCGCAGGCGCTGCGACGTCTTCGACCAGCGCCATGACCGTGTCCGTGCTGTTGAACTCATCAAGATCTTCGGTGTCAGCTTCTTCGTCCGGCGTATCGTTGCTGTTGGTATCAAGCTCGACCTCCGGGCGCTGGATCGAATCGATGTGTGTTGTCGATGGATCTGGCTCAGCGGGTATGGCGACCGGCGCCATCACGCGCGCCGGTGGCGTCGCGCTGACCGCTGTCACCTGTTCGACCACGACTTCGACGGGCTCCACAGTCGGGGTCTTCACGGCCGGTGCGGGTTTGCTTTCAGTAACCGCTTCGAGATCCGTTTTTACCGCCGCTGTGACCACCTGAAGTTCGGGCTCGGCTGAAGCGGCGACTTCGTCCGACACCGTCTGTGCCTCCTGAACCGCTGCGGGCGAATGCTTTTTGGCACTGGCGGGAGGCGCCGCTGCGTCAGTCGCCGCGACAGCTTGCGCAGGTTTTGCATCAGCGCCAGTCGCGGGCGGTGTGGAAATATCCACGACCGGCGCCGGGGGATCGATTGTCTGCGTTGCGGGATTGTCGTCGTTGACGTGTTCAGTGTCAGGCGCTGTCGACGTAAATTTCTGCGTGCGCGGTTGATCAGCTACCTGCGCCTGCGGATGTCGATCATCAGTGGCCGGCGCTGTGGTCTGGATCAGATTCACGGTGAGCGTGGCAGGGGCGCGCGCTTCGGACAGCAGAGCCTGTGTATCAACAAGCAGGATGGCCGCGTGGGCGAGCCCGGAAGCTGCGCGCAGCATCGGCCAGCGAACGACTCTGAATATCGGCGACAGACACAGATTGCGTATCATGGTAATTCGACACCCGGCGCATCCCCGCGCCCTGAAAGCATTGTGTGCGCAAACTCGATTTCTTCCGGACGGATCACCAGCGCAGGACACTTTGCGGTCACTTGTCGATCACCGATGACCATGACCGACAGGGAATATCGAAAATGATCAACAACAACGCCGAAGCGACACGTGACTATGGCCCAACTGGTTCCGGCCTGAAGGTATCAACAGCCCGCAACAGTTCGTCCTGAATACCTGCTCTGAACACGTACTCTGAACGCATCCGATCCAAGGCCGGTCTCCGGACTGACGGGTCTGACGGGGATTGTTGCGTCGCCATGACGCATCAAACGGTGTCGACACACGCTGGGCCTTCCCGCCTGTGCAGGTGCACGTTGGCAGTGGCATGAAGCGCGTGCACGTCAATTCGATAACGTCGATAACGAACGCCGTTGACGTGACCCGATCACCGTTGCGGGGGCAGTACCGGATTGGGCGTGACCCGGTCGCTGCGCTGTCGGCAGTGACAAGGTCGAGCCTCACCGGTTTCCCGTTTCACAAGATTGCGCCGCCGACGCTGCACAAAAGCAGTGGCTGCACGACACGTTCTCGCACCTGGGATCGATCGGTGAGTATATCAGTGAAGTCAATCAGCGCGTTGCGCCATATCTCACCGGTAACGCCCGCAAGCGACGTCTGGAGCCTGACCGACGACATCTGCGCGAAAGCCCATGCGTTAATGGATGCGCTAATCCTGTCAGCAACGGCTTCAGGTGATGCTGCAGGCCGCCTGTAACGATCGGCGTTTAGCAGCTATGCGCGGACGCCTCAGTAGCGAAGTGCGGTACTGGAAGTTGGTGTGACTTCGAAGCTGCTGTCGTAACTGTCGACGCTGAACTCCGTTGTCGAGTCAGTATTCGATCCTGCATCGAGCTGGCCAGCCGACGACGCCGGACGAGTCTGGATGCTCTCACTGCCACACAGCGCACATCGAACCCAGGTCTGGGCGCTCGAGTCGTTCTCTTCCACACGGCTCTCTACTATCGTTGACTGACAACGGCGACAACGCATCTGCTTCTCCCTTCGCTAATGACTGACAGTGTTCCCTCAACGCGCCGCGATCGTACGATCGTGTTGTCAGTCGCGTCAAGGATACAAACGCAGGATGTTGGGGTTGGCCTGATCGTCTGACACCAGATCTCGGGTTGTTCGTTTTTGAGTCGCCTGGCCTTCGCAACGTGCGACGGGACTAAGTCCCTGCGTAATCATGGCGGTTGTCGGGTTTGCTGAAGTAAAGTGTCAATAAGACGTGTGTGCACGCTTGAAAACGCGTGCCAAAGCCCGCTTGCGTGGTCGTTTTCCTTGTCACCTGAAGACGCGCCCGCGTAACATTCGGCCTCGGAAATCGAGTATTCAAGCTGTGGAGCCCCCAACATGTCACTGACCCTACGCGGCAGCATTCCTGCCATCGTCACCCCAATGCAGCCAGACGGTGCGGTGGATGAAGGTGCGTTTCGAAATTTGATCGACTGGCACATCGAGCAGGGCAGTGATGCGATTGTCGCCGTTGGCACCACCGGCGAATCTGCCACGCTTGACGTTGAAGAGCATACCGAGGTCATCAGCATCGCGGTGAGCCAGGTTGCCGGTCGGGTTCCTCTGGTTGCCGGGACGGGTGCTAACTCCACGGCAGAAGCACTGCATCTCACCAAGTCGGCCCAGGAGAACGGTGCCGACGCCGCGTTGCTCGTAACGCCTTATTACAACCGACCAACCCAGGAAGGGTTGTATCAGCACTTTCGCACCATCGCCGAAGGCGCGACGATTCCACAGATTCTGTACAACGTTCCCGCGCGGACAGCCTGCGACATGGCGACCGAGACGACGCTGCGTCTGGCGGAGATCGACAACATCATCGGAATCAAGGACGCCACCGCCGACGTAAGTCGAGGCGTCGACATGATCCGTCGCAAGCCCAAGGATTTTCTCGTCTATTCAGGCGAGGACATTACATCGATGGATCTGATGCTCGCAGGGGCTGACGGAACCATTTCGGTGACAGCGAACGTCGCGCCGCGATTGATGCATCTGATGACCAAGGCTGCGCTCGCGGGCGACGAAGCCAAGGCAAACGAATACAACGATCTGCTCATTCCGCTGCACAAGGGGTTGTTCGTGGAGTCGAGCCCGACGCCATCGAAGTGGGCGCTGGAGCAGATGGGCATGATCTCATCCGGGATTCGCCTGCCGCTGGTGCCGTTGTCCGAGGCGTCCCACGACATCGTGCGCTCCGCGCTGGCGTCCGCCGGCATTGAGATACCGGGAACGCTCGAAACCGCCACCGGCTAGCACCTGACTCGCCGCGTCCGCCGTTCGCCGGCGCCGCCGGAGTGATCGGTCAGGCGATCGGTCCCTGGGCAGGCGCAGTATCGGTCTGCCTCTCCCGGCCTGCGTCGGGTGAGGCGGCGATACGCAGTCTTTTCTTAAGACTCTTCTTTAGGTTTTCACTTCAGCGTGGAAAGCCCGCTAATGCGGGTGTTTTTATGCGGTTTGCGGGCGTTTGCTGACGAGCGCGCCGGCGCCGCCGCGTGTGAACTTAACGAGCGTCCCGCGTATACTTCGCCGGGTCCCCGGGTGGAGAGCCGAATTCGTCGTGCCTGGAGCGACGCGTTTTCAACTCCGCTTAACCGAATTCGATATTGAACGGCGCCAGATTTCATCCATGAAAACAAATTTCAGCACAGTGATCATGACCGCCCTTGCGGCGCTCCTGATTTCCGGTTGCGACATCATCCCGAAGAAAGAAGACTCGCCGGATTATCGATCGGCACAAACGTTGCCACCGCTCGAGATTCCACCTGGCCTGAAACGCAAAGGCGGCAAGGGTACGCTTTCGGTTCCGTCCAACTCCGGCGATGAGTCGACAACGCTAAGCACCTATCAGAGTCAGAACAGCGGTGTTATCCCGGGCTCCGGGATCGACAACGCTGTTCTGCCATCGTTCGAGAACATTCAGATGCTGCGGTCCGGCGACGAGCGTTGGCTGGTCGTTAAAGGTACGCCTGAAGACCTCTGGCCACGAATCACCGATTTCTGGCTGAAAGATCGTATCCGCCTGGTTGTGGAGAATCCCGGTTCAGGCGTCATGGAGACCGACTGGCTGGAAAATTACGCCGAGATCAATACGGTCGCTCAACGCTGGTTTCGCAAGGTGCTGGGCTCGATCGTTACGGCTGACAGTTACGACAAGTTTCGCGTTCGTGTTGAGGCTGCCGCGAGTGATGGCAGCACAGAAATTTTTCTGACCCATCGCGGAATCAGTGCAGATGAATTGCCGAAGGAAAACTCCAAGGATGTGATCCAGACCCGATGGGTCTCGGCGAACTCGGATCACAACCTCGAAGCTGAAATGTTGCGCCTCCTGATGATGCATCTGGGGCTTGATGAAGAATCTGCCGCCGGCGTCGTGGCAAGTGCAGCGCCGGCGCGGCCCGACCGCGCGGTTATCGAAGCGGCTGAGGGCGGCTCGCGGATTCTGGTTTCAGAAAACGTCAACGACACCTGGCGTCGTGTCGGCCTTGCTCTGGATCGAATCGGATTCACGGTCGAAGATCAGAACCGAACGACCGGAACGTTTTTTGTTCGAAGCGTTGATCCGAAGGCTGCTGCCAACGCGGCGTCCAGCAACTGGGTAGGTCGTCTTTTCCGACGGGACAACAAGCAGGTTGAGTTCAAGTCTCGCGTGCAGGTTGCCGATCTCGATGGACGCTCCGCCGTGACCGTGCGTAACGACAGCGGAGAGATCGACAACACCGGGCCAGGGCAACGGATACTGGATCTGCTGCTGGACGAACTTAAATGAGTTCAACGGTCGCGAAACAGGCGGAGCTTTATTCCGGCAAGGCTAAAACCGTCTTCACAACCGATGATGACGGTTTGCTGATTTTGCATTTTCGCAATGACACGTCTGCGTTTGACGGCGAGAAACTTGATCAGCTCGACCGCAAAGGCAAGGTTAACAACCAGTTCAATGCGTTTATCATGGGCAAGCTCGAAGAGGCAGGGATCTCCACCCACTTTGAGCGCCTTCTGAGTGAAGACGAGTCTCTGGTCCGGCGACTCGATATGATTCCCGTTGAGTGTGTGGTGCGTAACATCGCGACCGGCTCAATGTGCAAGCGTCTTGGGGTCGAAGACGGCATTGATCTGAATCCGCCAACGTTCGAGTTCTTTCTCAAAAACGACGCCATGCACGACCCGATGATCAATGAGTATCACATTGAGACTTTTGGATGGGCCACGCGTGAAGAAGTTGCCGAGATGAAGGAAATCACGTTCAAGGTCAACGAAATTCTCTCTAAGCTATTCGCCGACGCCAGTCTGCTGCTGATCGATTTCAAGCTTGAGTTCGGTCGTCATGCCGATGGGCTGCTGCTCGGCGACGAGTTCACGCCAGATGGCTGCAGACTCTGGGACGCAGACACGCGTGAGAGGATGGACAAGGATCGTTTTCGACGCGGGCTTGGCGGTGTCGTCGAAGCCTACGAAGAGGTTGCCCGGCGTTTGGGCGTTGATCTCGTGACTGCTGCCTGATTGATCTGACTGGTCTTGACGACATGGAGCGCGCCAGGTCGAAAGATGGCCTGGCTTGCTGTCACATAACGCTGTTATCGATAACTGTTCGTAAGCCGAGCGTCAGACTCGTTTGCGACAGATAGAACTTAGTAACCGTTCATAATCGCAGAACTATTCCGGGAGATTGTTGATGCTGGCGCTGCAGGGCCGACGTGCTGTTTCTGATTTTCGCCTCGCCAAGCTCAAGAGCACCCTGCAGAATCTCGGTCTGCAGCGGGTCGATCTCGAAGCGAGTTATTGGCACTTTCTTCAACTGGACGGTTCGCTCGACGACGCCGAACATGAGCTCGCTGTGGCCCTGCTTGACTACGGCGACGCGGCGACGGCCGGTCCCGATGAGTTTTCGAAAGCGTCTTCGGCGACAAAAACCGAAATACTCGTCGTGCCGCGGCTGGGCACCATTTCACCCTGGTCGAGCAAAGCCTCCGACGTGTTTCATCTTTGTGGTCTGTCACAGGTCACGAGGGTTGAGCGTGGCGTGAAGTGGCACGTGATCAGCGATGACGTTCTGTCAGATTCCGAACGCAGCATGCTGACGGGTGTGCTGCATGACCCGATGACGGAATCGATTCTTTCAAGTGCTGAAGAAGCTGAGCAGATTTTCGCGTCCGATGAACCTGTGCCCCTTGAATGTATCGATCTGATGGGTCAGGGACGGGCCGCGCTCGAGTCCGCCAACCGGTCGCTGGGTCTCGCCCTGAGTGACGATGAGATCGAGTATCTCGATGAGCAATTCAACGCGCTGAATCGCAACCCGACAGATGTAGAGCTGATGATGTTTGCGCAGGCGAACTCCGAGCATTGCCGGCACAAGATCTTCAACGCGAGCTGGACCGTTGACGGTCAAAGTCGAGACGCGAGTTTGTTCGGGATGATTCGCGAGACGCACAAGGCCAATCCTTCGGGAACGCTGGTCGCGTATGACGACAACGCTGCGGTACTGGAAGGTGCAGACGGGGAGCGCCTGTTTGTTACGCCCGGGACGCGTCGGTACGAATTTGTAAAAGAGCCCGTGCACTTTCTCGTTAAGGTCGAAACACATAATCACCCGACGGCCATTTCGCCGTTTCCGGGTGCGGCGACAGGCTCGGGCGGCGAGATCCGCGACGAAGGCGCGACGGGCCGTGGCGGCAAACCAAAAGCCGGCCTTGTCGGATTTTCGGTTTCGGATCTGCGCCTGCCGGGGTTTGAGCGGCCGTGGGAGCTTGCCGCGTCCAAGCCCGATCGAATCGTCTCGGCGCTGGACATCATGGTTGAAGGTCCCGTCGGCGGTGCTTCATTCAACAACGAGTTTGGTCGCCCGGGCATTGCGGGATATTTCAGAACTCTGGAAGTAAAACGACCGACCGATCCCGACTCCGTACGCTACGGCTACCACAAACCAATCATGCTGGCCGGCGGAATTGGCAACATCCGCGAGTCCCACGTCACCAAAGAACGGTTTAAACCGGGTGCGGTCATCGTGGTCCTCGGCGGTCCCGCGATGTTGATTGGCCTTGGTGGTGGCGCCGCGTCCAGTATGGCGAGTGGTGCTTCCAGCGAAGATCTTGATTTCGCCTCAGTCCAGCGATCGAATCCGGAGCTGCAGCGTCGGTGTCAGGAAGTCATCGATGCCTGCGTTGCCGCGGGCGAGCAAAATCCCATCCTCGCGATTCATGACGTTGGCGCCGGCGGTCTTTCCAACGCGCTGCCGGAGCTGGTCCATGACGCCGGACGCGGTGGCAGTTTTGAGCTTCGCGACACGCTGATCGCTGAAGCGGGGATGTCGCCGATGCAGCTATGGAGCAACGAATCCCAGGAGCGCTATGTGCTCGCCGTTGATGAATCACGGCTTGATGAGTTCATAGCGCTGTGCGAACGCGAGCGGTGTCTGTATGCGGTGGCCGGGCGAGCGACCGATGACGGTCAGCTGAAATTGCACGACCGACACTTCGCCAACGATGATTCGGCCGACGCCGAACGCCGTGCGTGTCCTATCGACATGGATCTGAACGTACTGCTCGGCAAGCCACCTCGAATGACTCGCGATGTCGTTCACGTAAAAGTGGACAACGGCGAACTCGACTTAAGCGGTGTGACAATAAGTCACGCAGCCCAGCGCGTACTGAGGCTGCCGGGCGTGGGCGACAAGACTTTCCTGATTACGATTGGTGATCGCACCGTGACCGGTCTTATTCATCGCGACCCCATGGTTGGGCCCTGGCAGGTTCCGGTCGCGGACGCGGCAATCACTCTGGCGGATCATCGCGGCTTTCGTGGTGAGGCGATGTCAATCGGTGAGCGTGCGCCACTGGCGTTAATCGATTCTGCCGCCAGCGCACGTATGGCGCTGGGTGAAGCGATTACCAACATGATGTCGGCTGATGTCGACAATGTGGCCAGGCTCAGACTGTCCGCCAACTGGATGGCGGCTGCCGGTGCTGACGGTCAGGACGCCGCGCTGTTCGATGCCGTTGAGGCTCTCGCCCGTGACATCAGTCCCTCTCTGGGCGTTTCGATTCCCGTGGGCAAAGACTCGCTGTCGATGCGAACGCTCTGGTCCGACAGTACGGGTGATCACAGCGTGACGTCACCGGTATCGCTGGTGGTCTCGGCGTTTGCCCCGGTCAGCGATGTGCGCAAGTGCCTGACGCCCGAATTGCGCCTTGACCAGGGAGACACGATCCTGCTGCTCGTCGATCTCGGGGCCGGACGCAACCGAATGGGTGGCTCGGCGCTGGCTCAGGTCTTCAGTCAGATCGGTAACGAGTGCCCTGATATTCAGTCGGCCGACTGGCTAAGCGCAACGTTCGATGCCGTTCGCGATCTTGCGCGCGAAGACAGGCTTCTCGCGCTGCACGATCGCTCCGATGGTGGACTCTTCGTGACTCTCGCCGAGATGGCTTTCGCCAGCCGTGCCGGCCTTGATGTCGACCTGGGTGCGCTTGAGGGTGATCCGCTTGAGATCCTGTTTACAGAAGAACTCGGGGTGGTGCTTCAGATTCGCCGCAAGGATGCGAAAGCCGTCGCAAAACGATTTAAAGAAGGCGGCATCGTGGACCTCGTCAGCATCATCGGTCGCGTGACGCAGGCGGACAGCTACAGCATCAGTAGTGGACAGCGTGGTTTGTTCAGTGCTTCGCGCAGCGAGCTGCACCGTATCTGGTCAGAAACCAGCTGGCAGATGCAAAGGCTTCGCGACAACCCGGATTGCGCTGATGAAGAACGCGATCGTCTGTGGGACAGCGAGGATCGTGGTCTGGCCGCGGCGAAAGTGCGTTTTAACCCCGAAGACGATATTGCCGCGCCTTACATCAACAAGAACAAACCGCGTATCGCGGTGCTCAGAGAGCAGGGCGTTAACGGCCACATTGAAATGGCGGCCGCGTTTGTTGCGGCCGGGTTTGATGCGTTCGACGTCACCATGACGGATATCGTTGCGGGCCGTGAAGACCTTACCGAAATGTCGGGCTTTGTCGCCTGCGGCGGGTTTTCCTTTGGTGATGTGCTTGGCGGTGGTCAGGGCTGGGCCAAGGGGATTCTTTACAACAACCGGGTTCGCGATAATTTTGCCGAGTTTTTTGCGCGCGATGACACGTTCTCGCTGGGGGTCTGCAACGGTTGCCAGATGATGGCCGGTCTTTCTGAATTCATTCCGGGCGCGCAGGCGTGGCCAAGGTTTACTCGAAACCGTTCCGAGCAGTTCGAAGGCAGGCTGGTTCTGACGGAAATTGAAACCAGTCCATCGGTCGTGCTCGCAGGAATGCACGGATCGAGGTTGCCTGTCGCGGTGTCCCATGGCGAGGGTTTTGCAAACTTCGACGAGCAGGGCAGTTACGACGACATCGAGGCCAGCGGTCAGGTTGCGTTGCGCTACGTCGATGGTGAAAGTCGTGTTACCGAACGTTATCCGTTTAATCCCAATGGCTCAGTCGCCGGTATCGCGGGCGTTACGTCATTGGACGGTCGCTCAACGATCCTGATGCCGCATCCCGAGCGGGTTCTCAGACCGGTCACTCACTCCTGGTACCCGCCCGAGTGGGGCCCGACAGGTCCCTGGTTGCGGTTGTTCAGAAACGCGCGCGTCTGGCTCAGCTAGTCGGCTTCTTCCTGCTGCATTTCCCACAGGCGCGCGTAGTGACCCTGGGCGTTCAGCAGGGTGTCGTGGGCGCCGCGCTCGACAATCTTGCCCTTGTCCAGCACCAGTATTTCGTCAGCGCCTACAATCGTTGAAAGACGGTGAGAGATGACGAGTGTCGTTCTCGCCCGCGAAACGTTATCCAGCGCATCCTGAATCGCGCGTTCGGATTCAGAATCAAGAGCGCTGGTCGCCTCATCAAGTATCAGAAGTGGCGGGTCTTTGAGTATGGTTCGCGCAATCGCAATCCGCTGCTTCTCTCCGCCAGATACCTTCAAACCGCGTTCACCGACGATGGTGTCGTACCCATCCGGAAGCTGCGTCATAAATCCATCGAGAAACGCCAGTCGGGCCGCTTCGAGTATCGCGTCGTTGTCGGCTTCTGGCCTGCCGTAGCCAATGTTGTATCCGATGGTGTCGTTGAACAGAACCGTGTCCTGAGGGACCACGCCGAGATGCTGTCGCAGGCTGTCCAGCGTGACATCGCGAATGTCCTGATCGTTGACGGTAATTCGACCGCCGCTCACGTCGTAGAACCTGAACAGCAGCCGGGCCAGGGTTGATTTGCCGGATCCACTGGGCCCGACAACGGCTACGGTTTTGCCCGGCGGGATCTCGAAATTGATTTTGTGCAGAATAGTTCGATCAGTCTGATACGAAAATTCCACGTCTTCGAATTTCACATGCGGTTGATCGGCGTTCAGGTCTACGGCGTTTTCAGAATCGACAACATCCTGATTTTCTTCAAGCAGCGTAAACATCCGATCGGTATCGGTCAGACTGTGATTGACCTCCCGCACAATCGTTCCAAGAAAACTCAAGGGGATATACAGCTGTATCAGAAAAGCGTTGAGCATGACGAAGTCGCCCAGCGTGAAGCGACCCTCAACGACATCCTGGGCGGCCATGACCAGCAGTATGGCCATGCCAACGCTGATAATGGCGCCCTGGCCGATATTCAGCCATGCAAGCGATGTCTGGGTTTTAACCGCGGCGTTTTCCCATCGATGCAGTCCCTGGTCGTAGCGCGACGATTCGAACGCTTCGTTGCCGAAATATTTTACGGTTTCGTAGTTAAGCAGGGCGTCAACCGCTTTGCTGTTCGCGTTGGATTCGTGCTCATTCATCACCACCCTGAAGTGCGTGCGCCATTTGGTCACGGTGAACGTGAACCAGAAGTACAGCCCGATGGTGATGAACGTAATCAGGGCGTAAATGGGCCCGAAAGCGACGATGAGAAATATGGTCACCACGACCAGCTCGACAGCGGTAGGCAGGATCGCGAATACGATGTAACTCAACAGTGACGTGATCGCGCGTGTTCCGCGTTCAAGATCCCGGGACAGTCCCCCGGTTCGGCGATCGAGATGGAACTTCAGTGACAGTCCCTGCAGGTGTTCGAACACGGACAGCGCGACAGAGCGCGCTGCGCGTTGACTGACCCTGGCGAACAGGGCGTTGCGAAGCTCGTTAAAGACGGTCCCGGCCAGGCGAAGCACGCCATACGCAATCAGCAGCGCGAGGGGCAGGGCGACCAGCGTCGAAGGATCCTCGGGTGCGAGGGAATCGACCACGGACTTCAGCGTCAGCGGTATTGCCACATTCGCAAGTTTGGCCAGAACCAGGCAGACGGCCGCAATCCCGATCCGGATGCGGTAGGCCCAGATCCAGGGTCCGAGTCGGCGAAGCGTTCCGAGCAGCGTGGCTTTGGGGGTATCGGTGGCCGGTGTGGTCGGGTGTGACTTCATTCTCGGGCGTGCGTTCCTTTGGCGGTGTGGGCGGTGACGTCGGTGCTAACGCCGGTCGTGACGGTACGGATCATGCGCCCGGGTGATCGTCGGGGAAATCCTCAATTCGTAATTCGACGATATACGAAATATGCAGCCTGTGCTACCCGGGCGGTGCCTGTCCCCGGACAAGCTTGGGTCCAGGTGGTACGAGGACAGGCTCCCGATGGGGCATCTCGACCGCCTGTCCCGCCAAATCGGGAGGTCCCGGAGGCGTGGCGCGGGTCGATGAATGGTCGGTAAACGACTACAAACGTCGTAGATCATTTGCAGGATGAAAACGATTAAAATATGAAAAACAACGGGTTATGGAATTGTTTGGAAGAACTGTGCCAGGCCGACAATCGGTCACTACTGGGAAAACTGACGTCTATATTTAGGAGAACATCCCGTGTGAAATGCATCACATTCTGGATGCGTTGAATCAAAGTTAAGACAGTTCTGGTTGGGCAACTGAGTGAACGAAGCAATTAGACGAATTTTTCCGACGACGACGGAGCATCACAGCGATGATCCGAAACGACGTCGAACGGATATGCATGTCGACGAGATCGGCCAGGGCTCTGATGCCGCTGACCGTTTCGCGCGCGGGCTGGAACCGTTTCTGCCGATTGTGCTCGCGATCCATGGCGCCGTCTTACTGAATCCCGGCTGGCACTGGATAGTACTCGAGCTGCTGGCTGCCACCGGCGCGATCAGTTTGCTGGTCCGTCACGGTCGTCGCAGTCGTCGAGTTCGCCACAGATACTCAGTCAGTCTGCGCGCAGCTCTGGTGACGCTGGCGACGTTCGGCTTTATTGCGGCCACCGGTGGTACATCCAGTTCATTCTTTCTCTGGCTGTTTGCGATCATCGCGGTCTATCAGCTGGTATTGAAATCAAAATTCAGTCTGGTGATTTCCGTAGCCGTCACCGTTGGCTATCTGTTGATGGCATTTGTTCCCGGGAGCAGCCTGCCGTTACCCGAGGTCTTCGCCAGAGCCAGCATGCTGTTGTTCATCGGCGTCATCGTTCACAATTTTGGCGTCCGGCTAAAGAGCTACGAACACGTCCGGCACCTTGCCAACATTGATGAGCTGACTGGCGTGTTTAATCGACGGCATTTTTTCGAGCGTGCATCGTTCGAGTATGCGCGCTGTCAGAGACAGCGAAGCTCGCTGACGATTGCGTTGTTTGACCTGAACGACTTCAAACGAATTAACGACACGTGTGGACACGCGCTGGGTGACGAATGTCTCAGGCGTTTCGCAAGAGTGTTGAGTACACGGGCACGCAAAGGCGACATCGTTGCAAGACTTGGCGGTGACGAGTTTGTAGTTCTGATGCCCGATTCAGGAACCAAGGGTGCGGCGGAACTCATCCGCCGTGTGCGCAGTAAACTTAAACGAGACCCGATTGACTCACCGTTTGGTGAGCTCAATTTGAAGACCTGCGCAGGTGTATCGACGATGACGAAGAGCACACAGGGTCTGGAGACCCTGCTCGACAATGCCGACCGTGATCTGTATCGCGCCAAGGATCGGCTGGATTGCAAGCAAGTGCGAGATCGACGTCGTCATCTGCAAGTGGCCTGATATTCCGCTACTTGTCTGAGCGTCGGGGCGGCCAGGTCTCAGGCCGCCTGACGTTTTTTTCTTTTCGCTCGCCTGGCGCTGTTTCTTTGCCAGTCGATGACGCGAATCAGAAGCAGAACAGCCACGATTGCGCCATGGATCACGGGCGACGTGTAGTCAGATTTAACCAGCCAGAGATAGTGCAGGATGGCTGCGATTGCGCTGACGTAAACCAGCTTGTGCAGCTTGTTCCAGCGCGCTGCGCCGAGCCATTTGATCGCGCCATTGAATGACGTCGCGGCTAGCGGCACCATGAGCAGGAAGCCGAAAAATCCGACAAAAATGTAGCGCCGTTTGAGTATGTCTTCCGTTATGTCCGCCCAGGCAAAGTACTGATCCAGCCAGATATATACGGTCAGGTGGCAGGCCGCATAGAAAAATGCGAACAGACCGAGCATGCGTCTGATGGTGACGATGGCACCAAACCCGGTCACGATACGCAGCGGAGTCACCGCAAGACAGAGGATCAGGCATCGAATGGCGAACTCGCCACTGATGTGCGTGAGTTCTTCTACCGGGTCGAAGATGCGTCCGTCATATAGCCGCCACAGGGTGATGACGAATGGCGCCAGCAACAGCAGAAAAACGACGGGCTTGACCCGCCGCATCCATTTCATCTGCACCGCCGGCGACGGTAGCGATTTAAACAACGGCAAAAGCGACCTCTCGGATCAGTAGAACTTCGTCAGATCCATATTGGCATACAGGTCCGCAACCTGCTCGCCGTAACCGTTGAACGGCAGTGTTTTGCGTTTGCCAATCGTACCGACGCGTCGCTCCTTCGCCTGGCTCCAGCGAGGGTGGTCAACTTCCGGGTTAACGTTCGCATAAAAACCATACTCTCGCGGCGCGCTGACATTCCATGTGCTGCGAGGTTCGTCTTCGGTAAATTCGATTTTGACGATGGATTTGATGCTCTTGAAGCCGTATTTCCAGGGCACAACCAGTCTGATCGGGGCGCCGTTCTGATTCGGAATGACATCACCGTACAGGCCAACGGCCATGATCGTCAGCGGGTTCATCGCTTCATCAATTCGAAGGCCTTCGACATACGGCCAGTTCAGGGAGCTGCCGAAAAGGCTCGGCGTCTGCCCCGGAAACATCTTGGGATCGACCAGCGTTTCCATCCGAACATACTTGGCTTTTGACGTTGGCTTGGCGGCCTTGATCAGGGCGCCGAGCTCAAAGCCAATCCAGGGGACAACCATCGACCACGCTTCGACACATCGTAGCCGGTAGATACGTTCTTCCAGATCAAAGGCCGTGGTCAGTTCGTCAATGTCCCAGGTCTTGGCATTCTCGCACTCACCGGTCACTTCCAGAGTCCACGGTCGCGTTTTCAGCATATCCGCGAATTTGGCCGGGTCGCGTTTATCGAGACCAAACTCGTAAAAGTTGTTGTAACCCGTAACGGCATCGCGTGACGTGAGTTCTTCGTCAGTGGCCATCGCGGCGTTTTTCTTGAACGGCGGCAGCTTGATCTGCTGCGCCATTGCCGGCGACATGATTGACGGCACCGTGATGCCAAGTGCTGCGGCGGCACCACCGCGAAGCAGATCGCGACGACTTTTCCAGACTGACTCGTCGGTGATTTCGCTCGGTTTGATATCCGATGGGCGCTTGATCAGCATTGGCTCTTTCCTTGGTATCGTTGAACTGGTGTCGTTGAATTTAAACGTGCGATTTTCTCTGTACGCGGTCCTGAGTCTGTTCGACCGATATCCGTTCGGAAAATTCCGTTTCTGGATCAGACTGCTTACAGTTTAGTCTGGCAGTTAAAGATAACGGTTCTGTAACGGGCGTTATAGCCGCTCAAATATGGCCGCAATTCCCTGTCCACCGCCAATACACATCGTAACCAGGGCATATCTGCCGCCTGTTCTCGCCAGTTCGTCCAGCGCTTTTACCGTAAGAATGCACCCCGTGGCGCCGATAGGGTGCCCAAGGGAAATGCCGCTGCCGTTCGGGTTGGTTTTTTCTGGAGGTAGATTCAGATCGCGCATGACCGCGATCGCCTGGGCCGCAAAAGCTTCATTCAGTTCGATGACGTCAAGATCGTCTACGGTCAGGCCGGTCTGGTCGAACAGTTTTTTGACCGCCGGTACCGGGCCGATGCCCATGATGGAGGGCTCGACAGCCGCGTGGGAGTAGGCGACCAGCTTGCCAATCGGGTTCGCGCCTGCTTTCTCGGCCGCGTCGGCTTCCATCAGCACGACAGCTGCGGCGGCATCATTGATACCCGACGCGTTGCCGGCGGTAACTGAGCCGTCTTTTTTGAACACCGGTCGCATGCCGGCGAGGGATTCTGCTGTGGTGTCCGGTCGGACGTGTTCGTCGGTGTCGAACTGAATCGATCCTTTGCGACTTTTGATTTCTATTGGAAGAATCTGGTTTTTGAAATAGCCATTCTCGATGGCGGCGGCCGCACGTGCGTGACTGGTGGCCGCGAATTCATCCTGCTCTTCGCGGGTGATGGACCACTGGGATGCGATGTTCTCAGCGGTAATCCCCATGTGGCAGTCATCAAACGGATCCGAGAGAGCGCCGGTCATGGCGTCGACGAGCTTCGAGTCGCCCATGCGGCTTCCCCAACGGGTGTCCATGCTCCAGAAAGGTACGCGGCTCATGTTCTCGGATCCGCCGGCTACGGCTGCCGTGGCGTGGCCGGTTTCAATCGTCTGCGCGGCAGAAACGATAGCCTGCAGGCCGCTTCCGCAAAGACGGTTAACGGTGAGAGCCGGCGTTTCGATCGGCAGGCCGCCGCGGACGGTCGCATAGCGGGAGATATAGGCGTCGCGGGTGTCCGTGTGAGCGACATTGCCAAACACCACATGTCCGAACTGATCTGGCGCGACCCCGGAACGTGCAACTGCTTCGCGCAGAGCGGTCGCCGCTAGATCAACGTTGGGTATGGATTTAAGAGATCCACCGAAAGTTCCGATGGCTGTTCGGACGCCACTGACGACGACTATTTGCGGGTTGCTCATTGGTGCAGGAAACTCCTGTGAATGCGATAGATAATTTTCAGTTTCAAGAGTAGCCGACGTTCATCGATTTGATGTCGGTCAACTACTTAAGTTCTTCGAACAGCTGGTAGTGTGTTGCTTCCATCCCCAGGCTGCGATAGGTCGACTGCGCACGTTCGTTGTTGTGTTCGACATAAAGCCTGAACCCGCACACGTTCGGTGCGGCCGAATCTTTCAGGTGCTGGTACAGGGCGCGATAGACGCCCATCCGCCGAAAGTCCGGCGCGACGTAAACGCTTTGGACCCACAGAAATTCACCATTGCGCCAGTCGCTCCACTCCCGGGTGACCATAAGGCATCCAGCGGGCATCAGATCAACGTCGGCCACAAGATAAAAGCCGTAGGTCGGATTTTCAAAAGCGCCTCTGACGCCCGCTTCGATAGTGGCCGGATCGAGATGCTTGTCTTCCGTCTCCAGCGCCATGGCGCGGTTCCAGTCGGCAATCTGCTGAACGTCGCTGCTGCGGGCAGCGCGTACTGAAATCGAGGTCATACGTATCCCGTGCTTTTTCCGTGCTTACTCAATCTGAATGAAGGCAACAGCCGTAAACTATTGGCACACATCGGTTATTTATCCTCCGTGGTCCGTCGACTTTGGATACCATGGAGAACTACCACCGGATTATGCAGCAAGAGGCCGTCATAAAGAATGCGAATTGAATTTGTACTGGCTGGGCTTGGGCTTGTGGCGTTCGCGTGGTTCAAAAGAAATGCCGCCCAGGCGCGTGAGCAGGATGCAGAGCGCCGCGGTACCTACAGGCCGGGATCTGCCAGCGGTGACGGCGTCAAATTCCGGGATCCGTCCCAGACCGGTCGCGATCACGAACGTCCTCGGGATGCGTTTACGGGGGAAGATCTCAATCCCGAACGGATGATCTACCAGTGTCAGAGTTGTCGCGCGTGGTATCACGGCGACACGCTGAAATCCCTCTCGCGAGACCATCACGGAAGATGCGTGATGTGCGGTGAGTCCGATCTTCTGCGTGATCGTGTGACTGAAGATCGCCTGGCATCGTCTTCGTGACACCGCGATCGCCAGGTTAGATTCGGATTGGGTTCGGTCTAGAAACCATGCAGACGTCTGAAAATCGTCACAGCGTTGCTGATCGTTACGCGCGCCACGAAAGTATTGAAGGATTCGATCAACAGGTCCTGGCGAACGCATCGGTTCTCGTTGTCGGAGCCGGTGCGATTGGCAACGAGGTCATAAAGAATCTCGCGCTGCTTGGGATTGGAAAAATCGATGTTGTCGATTTTGATCGTATCGAGTCGCATAATCTGACGCGGTCGCCGTTATTTCGGGAGCAGGACATCGGGCAGGAAAAGGCCCGGGTCGCAGCAGGGCGCGCCCAGGAGCTTGATCCCAACATCACCGTCACCGGATTCGTCGCGGACGTGTGGAGTGAAGTTTCGCTGACACGACTCGCAGCGTACGACGTCTGTGTGGCGTGCGTTGATAACTTCGAGGCGCGCCTGCGGCTGAATTCGATGTGCGCGATCGCGCGAGTTGATTTTGTGACTACCGGAATCGACAGTCGATACGCGTCGGTTCAGCGACATCCGTTTGGTAGTTCCGGGGGTGTTGCATGTTATGAATGCGATCTGCCGGCAGGCGTATACAGCGCCATGGCACGTCGATATTCATGCGGCTGGTTGCGAAAAGCCGCCATGGTAGAGGACAAGGTTCCGACTACCGTGATTACAGCATCAGCCGCCGGCTCCCTCGCTGTTGCCTGGGTGCTGGCGTCGATCAGCGGATCAGATCAGCATCAACAACCGGCGCGGGCGCTCGTTGATACACAAAGCGGCCGTTCAACACTGAGCGCACTTTCCCGAAACGATGAGTGCCCCGGTTGTTCCGGCATTCACCACGACGTCGAGCTTGTCCAGTCGCCCGCGGATGCGTTGGCTGACGTGGTCGCGCGAGAGCTTGAGAAGGTCGAGCGCGACGTTCGTGATGACGACATTCATCTGTCTGAACCGATTGTGGCGAGTGCGGTTTGCGTCAACGACCCGACTCACTCGCGCGAGCTGGACGAAAGAAGTCGTTGGCAGCCCGCCGCCAACTTTACCGATGCGATTACCCATTGCACGTTGTGTGCTGATACGAGCATTCGGGTCGACATTATCGAGACCATTACCCGTTCGCAGCTCGCCCAGGCCGGCGGCGCATTGAATTGTAAATATCTGCGACTGCCGGGCGGGTATGTCGTCGAGCTGACTTGAATTATGTGAACGCGCTACGATCGACAAGAGTACACAGGACCAATTTAAAGCACTGCACGGAGAACACACGGTGTCCGACATCAAGTTAACAATCCAGACTGCTGACCAGACACGCAAAGCCCAGATCTCGGTGCCCGAAGGCACCACCACGTCGGAAGTGCTGCAGGCCGCGATTGACAACTGGGCGCTGCCTTCGGAAACCGAATACAGCATTGCCAATGTCAGTAACGGGCAGGCGCTGGTTCCCACGCAGTCACTTTCAAAAGATCTCGTTACCGAGGGCGACGTTCTCGAGATTCAGCCCGTGCTTGTAGCAGGCTGACGCCGCCGCAACAGGAGATGATCTGAGGATGGATGCCGGGCGACGACGACGCGAAGAGGACATTCGACGTCTGCGCGAACTTGCCGCCAGAAGTGATGGCGCCATCGCGATCGAGCAGGTCACCGGTAACCCGCCGTCGAACGTCACCCTGCGGCTGGGATACCTCACGGCTGCAACGCGTCAGTATCCGCGCGAGACCAGTGACGTTATCCGACTCACCGTTTCGTTGCCGGCGAGATATCCGCTGGTAGCGCCGGCCGTAACGATTACAACGCCGGTGTTTCACCCGAACGTGTATACCTCGGGTCTGGTGTGTCTTGGTGATACCTGGATTGCGAGCGAAACGCTGGATGCGGTGATTAGGCGTGTGATCCGGCTGCTGACGTTTGATCCTCTGATATCCGGCGGCCAACCGCCGGCAAACGCGGCGGCCTCAAGCTGGTACCGCGATCTGTTGCGCACGCGTCCCGATGTTTTTCCAACCCAGGAAGTTAACTTTGGAGACCCCGTGCGCAAAAGCGCAATCAGTTTCAGCGACATCAGCGAACCCGAATCAACGCAGGGTCGAGTCGTAGTCCGATGTCCGCAGTGTGACGCCGCGATGCGCCTTCCTCGTGGCAAATCCGGAAGAGTGAAGTGTCCGTCCTGTTCCCACCGTTTTGCCACGACCACGTAGTCAGAACGTGACTGAATCCGTGAAGGAATCCAGATGATCAAATGGGAAGACCAGACGCCGACGGCTCGAACTCACGAGCTTGAGCGCTGGCACAACGCGGTGCAGGGTGTGCCGGTGAAAACGTCCGACGGTTCACCGACGGTAGTGCTGCGTGCGGCTTGTCGCGACGCGGTGCTCTCCCATATCACCGGACATCGCGAGGAACGTGGAGGGCTGCTGCTCGGATTCGCTTTTCACGATGCGCAGAGCCCGGCCGTTCCGAGCGTGATCGATGTTATCGACGCGGTTGCGGCGCCAACCGGTACCGGCACCGCGGTGTCGCTGTCGATGCATACCGATTTATGGCAAGAGGCCCGGCGTCGTGCCGAGCGGTTTGATGAATCGGCGCGCGGCGATATCAAACTGATGGTGGTGGGCTGGTATCACAGCCATCCGGGTCTGGGCGCATTTTTCAGCGGTACCGACCGGGCAACCCAGGCCAGCTTCTTTCGCGAGCTGTGGCATCTTGGTCTGGTCGTCGATCCGCAGCGGGGCGAATGGGCGTGGTTTCGCTCACAGGACTCGATTGAGATTGAGAGGCAGCATGTTGTCGATGGATAGCGTGAATGCGGTTGTCATTTGTTAGACTCGGCCGAACTCAACTGACTTACGAATCGACGCGCAAGGAGCGTACTGCATATGGCGAAGGTGGCATTTCTCGGACTCGGTGTAATGGGGTATCCAATGGCGGGTCATTTGGCCAAAGGCGGACACGATGTCTGCGTCTACAACCGCACCACTGCCAAGGCCGAGGCCTGGGCAAAAGAGCATGGCGGAAGTTCTGCTGCAACGCCGGCCGAGGCGGTGAAGGGTGCAGATTTCGTATTTGCGTGCGTCGGCAACGACAACGACATACGCGAGGTGACAACGGGCGAGAATGGGGCCTTTGGCGCAATGGCGTCCGGTGCAACTTTCGTCGACCACACCACGGCGTCCGCGGATATCGCGCGCGAACTTGCCGCAGACGCGGCCGGTCGTGGCATCAAGTTTATCGATGGACCTGTATCGGGTGGTCAGGCCGGTGCCGAAAACGGCGTACTCACCGTCATGTGTGGCGGTGCCGAAGCAGACTTTGAAGCCGCGAAACCGGTGATGGAGTGCTACGGTCGCGCCGTGACGCTGATGGGTGATGTGGGCGCGGGACAGCTCACCAAGATGGTTAATCAGATCTGTATCGCGGGTCTGGTGCAGGGACTTTCCGAGGGCGTTAACTTCGCCCAGAAGGCCGGGCTGGATGTTGATCTGGTCGTTGACGTGATTTCCAAGGGAGCTGCCGGCTCCTGGCAGATGGAGAATCGTGGCAAGACGATGGGCGAGGACAAGTTCGACTTCGGTTTCGCCGTCGACTGGATGCGCAAGGATCTGGGAATCTGCCTCAACGAAGCTAACAACAACGGCGCACGCCTGCCGGTAACCGCGCTGGTTGACCAGTTCTACGCCCAGGTGCAGGAGAAGGGTGGCGGGCGCTGGGATACGTCGAGTCTGCTGCGACTGCTTTCCGGGTCCTGATTGCCGGGCGCGAACACGCCCGAACCGCGACTTAAAATTTCAACCGGGTCAGCCTTGGTGCGTGACGCCGGTGGTTCTCGTGCTGTGGCGATGAACCGCTTTAATGCGCCACGTTGGAACGGCGGGTCTAGTTGTCGCCTGTGACCCTGCGGACGATTTTCTGGTAGTACGCGTCTTCGACCCCTAGATGCGTTGAGCCGCTGCGTTCAAGCTCTGCCATGAGTACTGAAAGACGTCGTGCCGCCCGGCGTCGATCAACGTCGTGATCACTCGCGTCATCCGTTGCGCCTTCGGTATCGAACAACAGGCGCTGCAGGTCCGCGAGTTCGGCGCGCTTCGCGACTTCCGGTGGCACGAACCCGGCATTTTTCAGCACGCGATAGGCGACACGCAGTTCCTCGGGGACAGCGCTGTCGTCTGTGAGATCCAGCGGACGCCCGGCCCCGGGCAGATTGTCGAGCTCCCCATTCTCGATAGCTTCGAGAATCCGCGTCTCGGCGATTTTATCGATGATGTCCAATGGTTCAATCCGGCGGAAATACCCGTTCGCGGCGACAGGCGAGATCGCCGTTCTTGGTTTACACTGAAGACTGAAAGTGTATACGCAAGTTCGCGCTTTCTCAGGATCGTCACACCCGATGAGCTGTTCAGGACAGGATGTCCGGGCTCTTCAGGATTGATCAACAGAGATTTGACAGACAAACAGGTCAAAAATCTCTGGCGACGAACGGTTTGCAACAGAATCTGGGGAAACGGATACCCATGTCCAGTCAACGACGACGCGTGCTAGTCATTGAGCGTTCGCGAACGCTCCGTCATTCGTTGCGTACCCTGTTTCAGCAGGACGCCGCGCCCGATACCGAATATGAACTCGATGTCGTCGACGGCTTTGCTCTGGCGAGGCGGCGACTGGCCGCAGCGGGCGCGGCATACGATGCCGTTATTCTTGGCTGGCCTCTGACTTCCAGCGCATCGAGTGACGAAGTTCAGCTGATGCTGGTGGAGGAACCGTTCGCGCAGACGTTCTGTCTTGTCCTCACTCACGAACGAGATCCGGGTGCGAGAACCTGGGTTGGCGAGCGTCCTAATACGGCGTACGTGCTCTGGGCCGATGCTCCGCAGATTGTTGACACTATCGAAACGGGTCTGTCATCACGCAGCAAACTGGTACCCGGTGACGGCACAATCACCGGCAGCAAGGCGCTTCGGTTTTTGCTGGTGGATGATTCGGCGTCGGCGCGTGTTTTCTTTCGTAGATTGCTCACCACTCGTGGTTACGAAGTCGATACCGCGGCTTCGGTCAGTGAAGCGCGAGAGAAACTGCGGGTCAGAAAATTTGACATCGCTATTGTCGATTTCTACCTGCCCGAGATGCGCGGGAACGAGCTCGTGCGCGAGATAAAAAACAACGAAGCAACCTCGGACATTACCTGCGCGGTAATTACCGGAGCCTATTCGGATCAAATCATTCGAGAATGCCTCCAGGCGGGTGCGGTGGAATGTCTTTTCAAGAACGAGGCGGGCGAGCTCCTGCTGTCCCAGGTGGATGCGATTGCCCGAACGGTTCGCGACAGCCGCACGCTGTACGAAAAGGAACAACTGCTCGAAGGTATTCTGGGTTCTGTTGGCGAAGGCGTTTATGGCGTTGACGAAGACAACAATGTGACGTTCATGAACGCCGTTGGTCTGCGCATGCTGGGCTACCAGAGCGTGGACGAAGTTCGTTCGATGAACGCCGAGGATCTCTTCCACGAGAACATTCCTACCGCGTCCAAAGCAAGTATCGCCTGGATGCGCATGGCCTATGCCGCTCGCGGGTTTCTGAAGCCCGTGGCCAAGACCATGAAGCTGCGCGATGGTGGCAAGCTGAACGTCACCGCGAGCGCTTATCCGTTGCGGGTGCGCAACGAAGAGATGGGTACGGTGATCGCTTTTCGTGAAGTTACCCAGAACCGCGGTCTTGAAAATCAGGCGTGGTGGCACGCTACCCATGAGACTCAGACCGGAACGCTTAACCAGCGTTACTTCGAGGTGCAGGTCGAATCCGAGCTGCAGCAGCTGCGCCGGGCCGATTCGAGACACGCGTTGCTGATGGTGGGTTTGCATGACGAACCCGACGCCGGCGCTGACGCCATCAAACCGCTACCGGTATCTGACAACGCGCTGTCCTGTGTAAAAGAAGTCGCGGCTCTGTTGCTCGACCGCGCACGTTCCGCCGATCTTGTGGCCTATTTTGGTCATGGCCGCTTTGCGCTTCTGCTGCGTGACGCGGATCCGGAGTTCGCGTCTTCAATTCAGGCGAACTACAGGCTACTGCTGGAGCGTGCTATCGATGGCCGCGACGGGATTCATGTTGGCGTCGGTATCGCGGTGATGGACAGGAGCATTCGTTCATCCAACGAGATCATTGCCCTGGCGAGTCTCGCGCAGCAGATTGCGAGCCGACGCGGGGTTCCCGGAGTGCACTTTGAAGTTGCCGCCGGGAACGTTCTCTGACGCTCAAAAAATGCTCGTTTTTTGAGCTAAGCACGGCTAAACACGGTTGATTGACAAACCCCCGGCGCAGGCACGCGCGGTGGGGTCGACGGCCGACCTGTTGCTGACTTGTGACTGTCTTTACAGGGCCATGTCGCAGCGCTGGCATGCGTCTGGCGAGCGTTATATGGTCGCGCCTGATGGGCGTCTCGGCCAATGCTTCAGGCTACCGGGACTTAACTGTTTCCGAGTCTTCGAGCCGCAAGTCGCCAAGTGCTTTTCTCCTCTGTCGAGTTCCTGTTTCTGTTTCTACCGATCACCCTGATTGCGGGAATGATCGCTCGGCGCTTTGCACCGACTTCAGTGGTGGTTATCGCGGTGCTCGCCGCCAACCTGTTCTTCTATGGCTGGTTCCGCTGGAGCTATCTTTTTATTCTGATCGGCTCGATCGTCGCCAACTATTTCATCGGCAGGAATCTGATACGCGCTCCCAATCGTGGCCTGCTGGTCGCGGGCGTCGTTCTCAATCTTTCGCTGCTGGGGTTTTACAAGTACGCGTTCTTTTTCACTTCGAGCCTGGGGCTGGACCTGCCCGCACTCAACGGTATCGTGCTGCCGCTGGCGATTTCGTTTTACACATTTCAGCAGATCAGTTTTATTGTTGACTGTAATCGTCGCGAGATCGAAGACGTCGAGTTCTTTCGCTACGCGCTTTATGTCTCTTTTTTCCCGCAACTGATTGCCGGGCCGATCGTCCGGTTCTCCGAGCTGTATCCGCAGATCACGTCACAGCTTTTTCGAGCCGGCCCCGATCTCTTTGCCCGCGGGCTGACGCTCTTTGTTTTCGGCGTTGCCAAAAAGGTGCTGGTTGCCGATGTGCTGTCCGACCCCGTTGATGAGCTCTGGGCTTCTCTCGGGGACGGTGGATCCGTCTCCAGCGCGGACGCGTGGCTCGCCGTGCTCGCCTACAGCTTTCAGATCTACTTTGATTTCTCCGCGTACTCGGACATGGCGATTGGCCTTGGATTCATGATGGGTCTGAATCTGCCGGTGAATTTTCTGTCTCCGTACCGAGCGGTATCGATCCGCGACTTCTGGCGACGCTGGCACATGACGCTGTCGCGATGGCTGCGTGACTACCTCTACATTGCTCTGGGTGGCAACAGGAACGGCCGGGTTCTTCAAATCTGTGCGATTTTCGTCACGATGGCGCTGGGAGGACTCTGGCACGGAGCGGGCTGGAACTTCGTGTTGTGGGGTGTGGCGCACGGCTGCTGGATCGTGGTTTCGCATCTGGTGAGCGGCAGCCGGTTCGATCTGTCGAAGGGCGGTCGTTTTACAAGAATTGCATGCGCTGCGATGACGTTTGCAGGAGTCTCGATCCTGTGGATATTTTTCAGAGGCGAACATGGTGCATGGGCAGACATGTTTGCCGTGCTGGGTAACGCCGACTGGTCCGATGGCGTTGTTGTGTTTGAAAAGTTTGAGATTGTCGTCGTCGCGATCGCCGCGCTGCTGGCATTTCTGGCGCCGTCCAACGCGAAAATCTTCAACGTCGTCGCTCCCGACGCCGGGTCGACGCCCACCGCTGCCGCCGGTGCCGGGTCGTCGGGACTTGCCTATCGCCCGGGTATCGCGTTCGCGCTGGCAACCGCATTGCTGTTTTTGATCTCGGTGGTGTTCATGATTGAAGGAGAACCCAATGCGTTCATCTACTTTCAGTTCTAGCACCTACATCTTCGCGGTGCTTGCCATCGTCGTTGCGGGGCTCGCCGGCATTGAGCTGGCGGTTCGCAAGATGCCGAGCGTGTACTGCAAGGCCGAGCTTGATCAGCTGTACGGCTGTTCGAACTTCAGGCCCATCAAGCACTATCTTGGCGGCACGACGGACAGAGTCCTGCTCGGGGATTCGCGTCTTGAATATATGGTCGACTACAAAGGTTTTGAGGACTACTCGATTCCCGCGCTCGTGCCGAGCGAGATTCTCAAGGTCACCGAATATCTGACCTCGACGCGGCAGATCAACCACGCGCTTATCGGTATTGGCGCCCACTATTTTCAGGACAAAACGCGCACGCGAACATGGGATGTCATTCCCGACACGACTTTTGATCGCCAGCTGTTCCCGTGGCCGGTTTTTGCGTTTGAGCCGGCGCTCACCAGCGGTTTGCGCCAGTATCTCTGGGACAGCGCCTTCAATCGAAAGCTGCCGACCGTTGCAGGGCGCAAGATGTTGACGGACAAGGGGCTGGACGAGCACGACCGGTTACGTCAGCAGGCTAACCGTGCCAAAGGTGAAGCATCCGGTCTGGAAAAACTCTGGTGGCAGGAGTACCCGCTTGTACTCGAACCACACAAGTGGGAACTGTCCAGTCAGCGAGCTCGCAACGAGCGTGCCGGGCGGAGATTCAGATTTTTCTATCCGCGACAGAACTACCGGAACATTGACGAGCACGATTCGCTGGTCGCCTTGTTTGATCTGATTGACGAAAAGGGAATCGACGCGTGCTTTTTCTCGTTTCCCTACGCCGAGGAGTTTCTGGCGGCGGTCGAGAATCCAAAATATCCTCTGTACCGTGAAGTCGAGATCTACATCCGCGAGCTGGTGGAAGCGCGCGGCTTCAGATATATCGATGCAGACGAACTCGATTTCGGCCTGACGACCCATCACTTTCGTGACGGTGATCATTTGCTGAAGCCGGTCATCGAGGCCCTGACGCCGGCGGTGGTTGATTCGTGCTTTCCCGATATCCCGGCAAAATAGTGGTCTGGCAGGTGCCTGATTTGCGGGCACGTTAAGCGGGCCCGGCAGTAGTCCGTCAGAAGTCGGTCGGAAATGGCTGCCTGAGACCGTCCCGCTCACTCGCCACCCCGGACGGATAGCGTTGACTACACCCTGGCAGATGCATACGCTGTATGTCCATACAGTAGTCTGACTGCGCGACAGCACACCCGTGGCCAACATCCCCGACAGCGATAACCGAGTCGAACCGGTCTCCGATGCATTTTCCGAAGAATTCTCCGATGAATTCTCTGCTGGCGAATCCGCTGCC
>CALHMG010000020.1 GCA_938034705.1 uncultured Gammaproteobacteria bacterium | reverse complement strand
TTGGCCCGCTGCCCAATGGTTCGCCGAGCCATGGTCTTGTACACGTATTGTACGGTGACACATCGCGATCGTTGTTAAAACATCCTAACGTGTCCGAGGGCGTACGCCTGAATCCGGCGTTTACGCCAGATTTCGTTGTCGAAGTGGCGACTGCGAAGGCCAATGTCGGTAAAGATTACGAACGTGGCGAAGTACAGTGCAACAACGATGATGCCGTCGGTGATACCTGGACGCAGATCAATACCCTCGCAGATGCCGCCGCCTTTGACTCTGACGGTGACGGTCGTTATGAAGGCATAGAGCTCATTCGCGTCCGATCAATTGATCCAGTGAAGTGGATGTCACCGTTTGTGTCCGTGTGGAATATCAATGAAACCACAGGCGCTCCCGCTGCAATCAGTGAGATTCGCGGCGCAGGTTTCAGGCTGTATGTGCAGACTCAGGTCAAACCTGACGTGGCCTCTGCTGCAAACGGTGACAAGCTATTCGTTCACGCTTCCCGGGCACGAGGTCCCTGGGACGGTACTACGGAACCGCTTGGCTTGGCCGATGGGCACAACTGTACCCGCGGAACTACCGCGGGGTTTGAGAGTTTTGAAGAAAATCCGACCGGCTGGTGTAACCTCGCTACGCTCCCCACGATCGGCGCATCCGGCGAAACCGACCCTTACGAGAACGAGAACGCCGGCACCGTCAGTCCTGCGATCGGCGTATCGCATCGTGACGAAACTACCGTGGTCGGCCCGCGGGTCAGTCTGAGCAAGGTGAATGCAGCGGGTCCATCGGACTACGTGCAAAACGGTGACCTGGTGACATTCGACATCAGTCTGAGTGTCACTGGTTCACCAACACCTACCGATGAAATTAAAAACGTCACGGTAACCGACAACCTGCCGGCGCACTATCAGTTTGTGTCAATGACGTCGCCCAGTGGCGGTACGTGTACAGGGGGGCAGAATATAAGCTGTAGTTTTGGTAACCGCATCGCACCCTGGAGCGACAGCTTTTCTATCACCGTTATGGTTGACGGCGCCGGACCAAGCGCAGTGCTCGCCAATACCGCCAGTGTCACAGGCACCATCGGAACTGATGACTCGCCGGTAGGCGCCTCGAGTACAGCCTATGCGTATACGCCACAGGCGTTTCACGAAGCGCGGATCACCAAGAATGTACCGGACCTGAACGGATCCTGCGTATCGAATCCAGGCCTGGCCCACTACGGTGCCGCAAGCGGCGACTGCTCATGGGTTGATATTAATGACAATCTCGAATACTCGCTCGAATACCGCAACACGGGCTTCGAAGACCTGACCAATTTCAGAATCATCGATGTGCTCCCGCATCGTGCTGATGCGAACGAAGATCAGACCGGGTTTATCGGTACACCGGGCGCACCCGCCGGCACAACAGGTGACGGTCGCCAACCGCCAACAGCGTATAACGGGACGACGGAACTGCTGAGCGTCACCGCCAGCGGTGGCACGATCTACTACACCGCCCAGACCGAAGGTTTAGTGAATCGCGATCCGGATCACGCATCCAACCTCACGGGATTTCCAAACGGCACCACCCAGTGGTGCACCGCAGCAGATATCACGGTTAGCGTTGCGGGCTGTCCGGCGACAATCGGCGCCGCAACGGCGTTTTTCGTTGACTTCGGTACGTTGGCGATCGCTGATGTCGAAACCATCGACGTCGTGATAGCAACCGATGCGAATCTGGAAGATGATATCTACACGAACACTTTCGGTGCTCGTACTGACGACATTCTGCTCCCCGCACGATCAAACGATGTGTCGATCATGGTCGAGCAATACGACCTCTCTATTGTCAAGGCGCTTGCGCCATCTCAGCCGGCCGGCGTTGTGGTCGGCGGCACGATTGACTACGTGATCACAATCGAGAACCAGGGAACCGTCACTTCAGGTGAATACACCGTTGAGGACATGATCCCGGCGGGACTGAGTTTCGTTTCCGCGAGCCCGGCACCCGACGGTGCGGTCGCTGCTGGTGATACGGGGCTTCTGACCTGGACGTTCACTGGCGCAACGGCGCTGGCGGACGGGGCCCAGCAACAAATTTTGTTGACGCTTCAGCTCGATGATGCGTCCCAGGGGCCGTTTAGAAACTGGGTCGAGATTGCCTCTGACTCAGGCGATGACGAAGACTCCCAGCCTGGAGACAACAACGGTAACGACGACGGTCCTGGCGATGGCGGCACCGGCGGCGACGATGTGGACAACCACAACGACGTCACCACCGACGAGCCCAAGGATGATGAAGATGACAGTGATTATGAAGACATCTTTGTCTACGACTACGATCTTGCGCTGGTAAAGACGCTGGTACAGACCGTGCCAACGCCTGCGACTCTCGGCGCTCAGGTCACTTACCTGATCACCGTGATGAACCAGGGTAACGTCCCGTCTGGCGCCTATAGCGTGGCCGACAGCATTCCTGCCGGTATGAGCTTTGTGTCGGCGAACAATGGCGGCACTCACGCCGGTGGTATCGTGACCTGGGTCGTTCCGGCGACCAGCGAAATCCCCGCGGGTGGTATTGCGACCTTCACGATCACGACTCAGATCGATGATGTGTCTCAGCAGCCGTTTCGCAATAACGCGGACATTATCTCCGACTCCGGTGACGACGACGACTCGACACCGGGTGACGGATCCGGCGCGACCGATACGTTCGATGATCAGGACGTGACCAACGACAGCGATCCGGGAGATCAGGACGACTCGGACTTCGTCAGTCTCGGTGCACTGGTTGAATACGACCTTGCGTTGATCAAGGCTGAAACGAGCGTTGTGCCAAGTCCGGCTGCCGTTGGCAGTCAGGTGACTCACACAATTACCGTCATGAACCAGGGTAATGTGCCATCGGGTTCATACACCGTGGATGACTTGATCCCCGCAGGCATGGGCTTTGTTTCAGCCTCGCCGGCTGCGACTACGGCACCTGCCGCAGGCAGCGACGGGGTGGCTCAATGGGTAGTTCCGCTGACAGCTGAGCTTCCGGTGGGTGGTCAGGCGACGTTTACGATCGTCACAGAGATCATCGACCCGGCTCTCGCGCCATACCGAAACAACGCCGAAATCACGGCGGATTCCGGTGATGACGAAGACTCTGATCCGGGCGATGGCTCCGGTGCGGGCGATACGTTCGACGACAACGATGTCACGAACGACCAGGATCCAAACGACGAAGACGACTCGGATTTCTCGACTCTGTCGCTTGAGCCTGTCTATGACCTTGCGTTGATCAAGACGCGCACCAACATCGATCCGCTGCCAGCGGCAGTCGGCTCGCAGGTGACGTACGAGATCACCGTGATGAATCAGGGTGATCTGCCTTCGGGTACCTACACCGTTGCCGATGCCTTGCCGGCCGGACTGACCTATGTGTCATCCAACCCGCCTGCAAGTACCAATCCCGGTATAGGCGCCAGTGGCGCCGTCACGTGGGTAGTTCCGGCAACGGCTGAACTGGCCGCAGGTGCTCAGGCAATTTTCGAAATAGTTGCCGAAATCGCCCCGGGTGCGAGCTCGCCGCTTCGAAACGCTGCGGAAATTACCGCAGATTCGGGTGACGACGATGACTCGGATCCAACCGATGGATCGGGCAGCACGGATACCTTTGACGATGGTGACGTCACCAACGACGAAGATCCCGGCGACGAAGACGATTCGGACTTCGACGAGCTGGTGCTGGATCCGGCGTACGATCTGGCGCTCATCAAAGAGCTGCAGAACGTCAGCCCGAGCCCTGCAGCGGCAGGATCGCTCGTGACTTATCAGATCACCGTGATGAATCAGGGCGACCTGAACTCCGGTGCGTATGAAGTCACTGACGTCATTCCAGCGGGTATGACTTTCCAGAGCGCTATCCCGGCGGCGACGACGGCTCCGGCCGTTGACGCGAACGGCAGCGTTGTATGGCAGGTTGGGGCAGGCAGCGAGCTTGCGCCCGGAGATATCGCTACGTTTACGCTGATCGTCAAGATCGACGACGTTGCGCAATCCCCGTACCACAACATCGCCGAGATTACGGATGATTCCGGTGACGATGAAGATTCGGACCCAACCGATGGCTCGGGTAGTTCTGACACCGTCGACGATCACGATGTGACCAACGACCAGGATCCAGGCGATCAGGATGACTCTGACTTTGCTGATCTTTCGGTGGGCGACAGCTATGACCTCGCATTGGTCAAGCAGGCGACGAGCGTAGATCCAAGTCCTGCGACTCATGGCTCGCTGGTGACGTACGCGATCGCCGTAACCAATCAGGGCACGGTGCCGTCAGGGGCCTTTCAGGTTACTGATGTTATTCCCGCCGGAATGACTTTCCAGTCCGCTTCGGCGCCGGGTGCGGCAACGGTGATCACTGATCCGGGTGTCGATATGACTGGCAACGTCGTGTTCGACGTGCCTCTCGCTGACGAACTCGCGCCAGGCGCTCGAATGAAGTTCGAGGTCGTGGTGAAAATCGAAGACGTTCTTGCGGCACCGTTTCGCAATAACGGTGAGATAACCGAAGACTCTGGCGCCGATGAAGACTCGGATCCAAACGACGGCTCC
>CALHMG010000019.1 GCA_938034705.1 uncultured Gammaproteobacteria bacterium | reverse complement strand
CCAACTGCTCGGTGAGTATCTTAGACATTTCAAGGTAGTCATATCGCGGTGCTCGCCACAAACCTCTATTCGAGGGTCTGCGTTCAGACACTCGCGTCCGAAACAACTGGCCCTAAGGACCAACTGTCTCTTCTTCCTTCGTTCAAAGTGGCTCACCCCCATCAGGCAGCCCGGTCATGGCCTGTAAGTCGAGATTCGTGTGTCTCTACGAATGTCGTCAGACCATCAGCTGTTATGGACGCTTGAATATCGTGGTTTTCGAAATCTCCAGAAAGCTGCAAAGCAAAAAAGCCATTTGCGTTGCCTGGCGTTTCGAGTGACACACCGCGACTGCGTCTCTTGTTTTGTTCACCCGGAAACAAAAAAACATATTTGAGTTGAGGGTGCAAACACCATGACGTACCCACCACGCAAGGAAACTTGTGGCAAACAAATGCAATTGGAACGATTTGTTTTTCAGAAGCGGCGAGCTCTCGCCGCAGAACCAAAACATCGACAAACACAGAACGGTTTTGTGATGCCGATCACGAAGAGCGAAGTGATTGCGAGAAATCTTCTGCAAACGCCCGACGATCCCGGGGCAGTCGTCCTAATCCAAAGCGAGTGCGGGTGGTCCAGGGTCTGGGAACAAAACCCACCGTGAGCAGGATCAAGTCCCAGACCTGTCGAATCAACGAGAGAAAAATAAATTGTCAAAAATCGTCAGGCGAATCAGATTCGATCAGCGCCTAAACCGTCGAACACAGACCGCCATCAAGGTTGATTGCGGTACCGGTGATATACGATCCGCGACTTGAACACAGAAATGCGGCCAGATCACCATAGTCACTGGCCTCACCCATGCGCTTAAGCGGCACGTTTTTCGCCATGTTTTCGTAAAACGCGTCCAGAGATCCGTCACCTGCACGACGTTCCCACTGCGCGCTCTTGATCAGACCAATGCAAATCGCGTTAACGCGGATATTGTCTTTTGCGAACTCGTTGGCAAGTGACTTGGTCAGGTTTATGCCGGCCGCACGGCTGACGCTGGTGGGTAGACGTTCCGCTGGCGGTGCCTTGCCGGCTCCGATCGTTGCGTTGACGATTGAGCCGCCGCCCGCCTTTTTCATGAAGGGCAGCACCCCGCGAATCATTCTGACGGCGCCCATGATTTTAAGATCAATATCGATATCCCATTCTTCATCCGACACCGACTCGAATCCCGCCGCAGCCGAAGTGCCGGCGTTGTTGATGAGGATGTCGACACCTCCGAATGCGCTGACCGTCGCGTCGACCAGACCGGCGCAATCTGCTGCCAGAGAGACATCGGCGCGTACCGGCAGTACGGTGCCGCCGGTTTCACTTTCGATCTCGGCCGCAACGTCGATGAGGTATTGCTCACGACGGCCGCAGATCACGGTCTTGACACCTTCAGCTGCAAACCGTGCAGCCGTCGCTCTTCCCAGACCGTCACTGCCGCCAGTGACGATTGCTGTCTTACCTTCCAGTCCAAGTTCCAACATGAGATCGTTCCCTCAATAGCCCGGTCAATGTTCGTTCGCTCAGGTTCAGATTCTAACGGAGAGTCAACTCGGCAAAGCAGAGCGAATCGCATCGCGAAGTTCATCAGGCTCGTCTGAACCGATTCTGAAACGCTTACCGTCAGTGAAGGTAAGTTCAACCGCTTTGAACCCGGACACATTCCACATCCAGCCGTGCGGCGTCATCCGCACCCCAAAGCCGTAGAACCAACGGTTCTCAACCAGCTCAACGCTGACCACCTCATCAAGCGCGATCGATTTTGCGGGCCAGCCCAGTCCGAATTTGAGCCCGATCACCCCGGCCGAATTCGAGTCGTGACCGGGCGCCGGGTCTACACTGACGGACAGCGAATGAAAGGTCAGCATAAAGGCTGCAACCAGTGAGATCATTAAAATCGGCACCACCATCGGCAGAACCCGCGCAAAATAGAACGTCGAAAACAACGAGGCGACGACAATGAAGATCAGGTAGTAGAGTATCCCTACTCGCTGCGTATGCTGGTAATTACCCATCGCCACTCGTCCACCGTTCGCTATGTTTGGTTTTTTGTTCAATCGAAATTTTACAGGACTCTTCGCGTCAATGATCTCTGTTTGCAACGCCCGTACTTTGAGCAGTCACTCAATCGACAGGCAGATATCCTGCCTGCGCGACTTGGCGCGTCTCATCATTATCGTGCCACTCGTGCTTGCGGCAACCTTTGGACCAATGACTACCGCGTGGAGCGCGGGACCTGGTGATGACATCACCAACTACACGAGCGACAAACGCCTGTTTCCGGTTTATGAATATATTATCGATGGCCGATACAAAGAAGCGCTCGATTTGCTCGAACCCCTGTCTGTGTCAGACCCAGACAACGCGGATGTCCAGAATCTGATGGGGTTCAGTTACCGCAAACTGCAGTTTTATGATGTTGCTCTGAAACACTATGAGGCATCACTTGCGATCGATCCCGAGTTCAAACGCGCTATCGAATACCTTGGTGAACTTTATCTGGCAACGGACAAACTGGAGTTAGCGGAGCAACAGTACGCCAAGCTTGAAGAGCTCTGCGGATTCTTCTGCCGCGAAAAGCGCCTGCTCAAGAAGGCGATTAAAAATTACAAAAAGAACAACTGATCTAAAGCGAGGCGGCTGTCGCCTTGAGCATCTCGAAGGTCATGCTCGTGCCGCCGCATACCACCACAAGAATGCGGTCGTATTGATCGAGGCATGGCGCCTTCGCGTAAACCGGTGCCAGCGCTGCGCCACAGGCCGGTTCCACCACCAGTCGATGATCGTCCGCAAAAGCAAGACATGCGGCTAGCGCCTCACGGTCACTGACAAGTTCGGAACTCAGTTGACCACGCCAGTCGGGCGTCGCCGGGGTTCGCGCGAGTACACCAGCCAACTCCAGGGCACGATCGCAGATTCTCTTGGCACCCAGCGTGACAGCAACACTGTCGATCCGCTCAAGAGTCACGGGTTCCGATGACTCGATAGACGCGTTCAGCGCGTTGGCGCCGTCAGTCTCTACAGCGACCAGATCAACGTCGGACCAGCCGTTGCGTGCCATCCCGGCAGCAACCCCGGCCAGCATTCCGCCGCCGCCGACTGACAGAACAATGGCATCAGGCTGTTCGGTCTGGCGTGCTGCTTCGTCGATCATCGACGCATGCCCATCCCAGACCAGAGAATCATCGTAAGCATGCAGATAGGCAGAATTCTCTTTCAGCTTTGACAGCGCGACGACATGCGCCTCGGCGAAAGACTCACCGTGGATGGTCACGTTGGCGCCTTCTGCTTCGATCAGCTCACGCGCTCGCTGACCGGTCGAATCCGGCACGACGATGTCTACGGGTACGTTAAGCATGCGACCGGCCCACGCCGCAGCCTGGCCCGCGTTGCCACCGGACGCCGCGACGAGGTGCGTGACTCCGTTTGCAACGTGAGTCGCGCAGGCGTGTCCAATACCTCGAGCCTTGAAAGAACCGCTTGGCTGCATCGCCTCAATTTTGAGGCTCACCTGATGGTGCCTCCAACCGAGCGATACCGACTCGAGTACCGGTGTTTCGACCCAGAGCCTGCGGTAGCGGGACGCCTGGTTCATACGCTTGCGGTAGCGCTCTCCAGCTGCGTACCAAACACCTTGTTCGCAAACGCGGGATAGGTTTCACCAACGGCGGCCGCGACGGGGCCTCTGATCTGCGCAAGTGTCTCGTTGTCGGGCAGCGGAGTCTGGGGAACTTGATCCGGTACATCGAAATCAAAGCCGGTGTTGTCCCGGATAGATTCCACTGACTCGCCTGGATGAACACTCACCAGACTGAAGCGTGCGGTCGGCGCGTCGAAATCGAAGACACACCGATTGGTAAACATGTGCCGGGGTCCGCCCGGCCGATAGACGTCGGGCTCGCTCGTCCCGGCAGCGCTGATAAATTCTACTTTGGGCACCAGCACCTTTTTGTTGTGAGCGAGCGTAAACAGGATTACCTTGGGTATGAGGTGGTACATGTACGCTGAGCCAAACGATCCGGAAAATCGTTTGGTTGTCTGCGGATAGTCGCCAAGGCCGATCAGATTGATGTTAGCGCCGCCATCGATCTGAACTCCGCTGAGAAAAAATGCGTCGATCCGCCCCTGCGCAGTACAGTCGAAGAGTTCGCGCCCACCGTCGGTCCAGGCCGCGTGACGTTCGCTTCCAAGAATCGAGACCCGAAGGCGCCCGCCAGACTGTTCTTTGGCCA
>CALHMG010000018.1 GCA_938034705.1 uncultured Gammaproteobacteria bacterium | reverse complement strand
GAACGCGGTGTTGATACCGCCGCGGTTCGGCAGGCCAAAGCTCACGTTCGACGCGCCGCAAGTGGTGTTGACGCCGAGTTCATCGCGCAGACGACGCACCAGGTGCATAACCTGCCGGCCGGCCATGTTGATGGCGCCGATCGGCATCACCAGCGGATCGACGACGACGTCAGCACGCGAGATTCCGTAGTCCTCAGCGCGCTCAACGATCTTCTTCGCGACCTTGAAGCGCTCGTCAGGGTCCTCGGAGATACCGGTCTCGTCGTTGGAAATCGCTACCACAGCGGCCCCGTATTTTTTGATCAGGGGCAGGACCGACTCAAGTCGATCTTCTTCACCGGTCACGGAATTCACCAGCGCTTTGCCCTTGTATACCGCCAGGCCCGCCTCCAGTGCTTCGACAATCGAAGAGTCGATGGCCAGCGGCAGATCGGTAATTCCCTGAACCAGTTCGATGCACTCGGCAAGAATCTTGGGCTCGTCCGCCAGCGGAATGCCGGCATTGACGTCGAGCATGTGCGCCCCGGCCTCGATCTGGGCTATCGCATCACTCTGAACCCGGCTGTAGTCACCGGCGGCCATCTCGGCGGCGAGTATCTTTCGGCCCGTTGGATTGATTCGTTCTCCGATAATGCAAAACGGCCTGTCAAAGCCAATGACAACCTCTTTGGTTGCGGAACTTACGATTGTGTCTGTCATGGTCTACTCAGTTTTCTCGGCCTTGATTTTTAGCCAGTTGATCCAGGCGCTCATCATCGTACGCGCCGTCGATTCTCTCAAATTCGTTTTGTACCGACTCGGCAAGCGTGATTGCCCCGTCGGTCGCTTCAATTTCGCGTGCTTCGCGGCGCCAGTCTTCGATGTATTTGCCAGTCGAGCCCTTTCCAGCCCTGAGCGCGGCCCGTTGCAGCGCTTGCTGAAATCTTAGCGGCAGGTTCTGTCGAATGCTTTCACGACCGCGACGCCCGACCAGTCTTGATGGGATGTCGCGCCAGTAGATAGTAATGAGTCGCGCCATAGATCAGGACCGCGGGCTAACGATGAGGGAGCAACCGGTTGGCTGCGACGAAGTTATACCGGTCCGGTGGTCCACAGTCGAACGTCACGACCGGCGATGGACGAGGAAAGCCCGTCAGTCAGGATGGGCTTTCTCGATTGCGCTCAAGTGGCGCGCTTTTCTGCAACCAGAGTCTTCGCGGTCTCAACCGCAACCGCGGCGTCCCGGCAGTACGCGTTCGCGCCAATGGCCTCGCCAAACTCTTCGTTCAGCGGCGCACCACCAACAAGCACGATGTAGTCATCGCGAATCCCCTGCTCCACCAGCGTATCGATCACAACTTTCATGTAAGGCATCGTGGTGGTGAGCAATGCGGACATGCCCAGCACCTCGGGTTTGTGCTCTTCCATCGCGGCGAGATAGTCCTCAACCGGGTTATTGATGCCAAGGTCAAATACTTCAAAGCCCGCACCTTCCATCATCATCCCGACCAGGTTCTTGCCGATGTCGTGGATATCACCCTTGACCGTGCCAATCACCATCGTGCCGACCGGCTCAGCGCCCGTCTCGGCCAGAAGCGGTCGAAGAATAGCCATGCCGCCTTTCATCGCGTTCGCGGCAAGCAGCACCTCGGGAACAAACAGAATGCCGTCACGAAAGTCGATACCAACGATGCGCATGCCTTCTACGAGAGCGTCCTGCAGAACCTTGTCCGGACCCCAGCCGCGGTCCAGCAGAATGCGAGTGCCTTCCTCTATCTCTTCCTTCAGGCCATCGTACAGATCGTCGTGCATCTGTTCCGTCAGTTCCTGATCGGAAAGAGTCGAAAGGTCAATGTCTTCTTCTTCGCCGTCTTGGGGCTTGTTGTCATCAGCCATGGGTAAAATTCATCACTTTACGAATAGGGATCTATGGGAGTCGTTGCGCCAGCTATCAGCACGTACCGTCATATCGGGTCAGCGCCTAGAGTAAGGGTTTCGAGCCGCCACTGTGGAGACTTTCTGACGACAGAAGATTACACGCCAGCGACACCAAAATTCGACCAAAAAGTCCCTCAATTCTGACCGGATACGGTCGTTAACTGACGTATCCTGCGCTCAGTCGCTGCAGTGACGTCAAACACGGGCAGAAGCGCAGGGCCTCTGCCTGTGACCGCGCCAGCAAAACCGGCCGTGTTCGACGAACAGTGGCGAAAAAATTGCCGGAATAACATATAAATTGATCATCGCAGCCGGGCCACAGCCCGCAGGAACTGGAGGAATGAAACCCCAATGAGCAATGTAATCGACGGAAAGGCATTCGCCGCCAATGTGCGCAGTGACGTCGCCCGCAAGGTCAGCACACTCAAGCAAGACCACAACATCACACCAGGTCTCGCCGTAGTACTGGTTGGCGAAGATCCGGCCAGTCAGGTGTACGTTCGCAATAAGGGAAAGCAGACGATTGAGTGCGGCATGGAGTCGATGGAACACAAGCTCCCCGATACGACAACACAGGCCGAACTGGTAGCACTGGTCGAAAAACTCAACGCAGACCCGAGCGTCAACGGAATCCTGGTTCAGTTGCCGTTACCCGATCAAATCGACGCCGATGCCGTCATCGGTACAATCGATCCCGACAAGGATGTGGACGGTTTTCATGTGATCAATGTCGGGCGACTGGCGATCGGTGAAAAATCGATGGTGCCCTGCACGCCACTTGGCTGCATCATGATGCTGAAGGATCATCACGGAGATCTGTCCGGCAAAAATGCCGTGGTGGTGGGTCGTTCCAACATCGTTGGCAAGCCAATGGCTGCTTTGCTGCTGGCCGAAAACTGTACGGTCACCATCGCCCACTCACGAACAGCCGACCTCCCGGCCGTTTGCCGCGCAGCGGACATCATCGTGGCCGCCGTTGGCAGACCGGAAATGGTGCTCGGGGACTGGATCAAACCCGGCGCGACGGTTATCGACGTCGGCATCAACAGAATCGAAGGCGAGAACGGCAAGTCGAAGCTCGTTGGCGACGTAAATTTTGCCGAAGCGGCGGAACACGCCGGCGCCATTACCCCGGTGCCAGGTGGCGTTGGACCCATGACCATTGCCTGCCTGCTCGCGAATACGGTAACCGCGACGTGTCGGCAGCACGGCATCAGCGAACCCGACTGACACCTTGCGATAATGATTCGTCGGTCCGCTTCGGCGGTGTGATTTAACTTTTCGTCACGGCAAACCCGCCTTTGCCACCATGCTGACACAGCTACACCACCGCTTAACGCCTACACTTTAAGGTCCAGACCCGGCGCGCATTGCGCCGGGCTTTTCCCGGAAAGCCCTAATGGACCCGTTCTTCACTGAAGAACCTCGCCTCGTACCGGAGAAATCCGACGACGCCGAGCTAAATCGACTGACTGTCACGGCCGACGACAGGGTCCAGTCACAACCGGGGATTGTCCAGTCTCCGAGCCCGCAGACACCGCCGAACGCTTCCCTGACGCCTGCCGACTCTGACACATGGTTCGATGGCCGCCTGGCAACGCTTGTCGCCTGTACGCTTGCGATCTTCGGCTGTGTGCTCGTGCTTCCCGAATCACTCTTCACACCATTGAATACGACTGCCGCCGCGGTCGTCGGCTTTGGCGGCCCCTGGCTGATGGCACTTGCGACAGTCAGCGCTGTCGTGCTCGTTGCGCTGAGCCTGACTTCACTCGGCGCCCGGCGCATCGGTAGCGTTGCGCAACCACACGTTCGCCGCGCCAGCTGGACGCTGCTGGTCATTGCGGCGGGCCT
>CALHMG010000017.1 GCA_938034705.1 uncultured Gammaproteobacteria bacterium | reverse complement strand
CACTACATTTTCTAATTCGTGAAAGGGATAACGGGATGGGAAGGTCGAGGTACGGCTAGTGCCCGATTCTGGATACTGATACCAAGCGTCTAGACCCGCGGCGGCCAGCTTCCCACTGACCAGCGCCTCATAAAGTGCAGTCTCATCGATGACCGAACCGCGCCCCACGTTGATCAGAACACCGTCGCGGTTCATGGATGCGAATCTTTCTGCGTTCATCAGGTCGCGCGTCGCATCGGTTAACGGACAAGCGACGATCACGTAGTCGCAGACCCCAAGCATGGATTCGAGATCATCCATCGGCCCAATATCATCAACGAACTCATCCACCCTGGACGGCGTGCGCGTTCGTGCCATCACCTTGACTCCGAATGCCTTCAGGCGCCGAGCGGTTTCAGAACCGATGCGACCATACCCAATGATACCGGCGGTCTTGCCGTAGAGTTCGCCATGAGGGCCCGAATCAAGTACGAAACTCCCTTCCCAGTTGCCTGACGACATGTTCGAGTGCATTTTCGATACACCGACCTCGATTTCGAGAATCGCCGCCAGACAGTATTCTGCGATACCGATCTCGTGCTCATAGACGTTACAGACGCTGCAGCCTGACGGCACGACTGAGAAGTCGATCGCGTCAAGACCGGCACCGGGCAGATGAATCAGTTTGAGGTTCTGCGCCGGCATCATGGACTCGTTCCACGACATTGACACGATCGCGTCAGCGCGCTGACGAAGTTGCGCGAGCGCAGAAGCGCCGTCATCCTTGTTCCACACGGTCAGCTTCCACTGCGGATCAAGGACCTTTCGGATTATCGAAAGTCGCGCGTCGTCGTACTGATGCCACAATCCAAGCTCGGGCATCTCAGGACCGCTCCGGGTCGTCGCCAGAACCGTTATTCACAAGCGGTTTGCCACCGCCGTCTTCAATCACACAAAAGTCGCCGCCCTGAAGTTGGTCAGACAGCGCGTTCGGATCCAGCGGAGGCGATTTCGCCAGCACGGCATCGGCGTAGTCTTCAGAGTTATCAAGAGGTTTGTAGCCAAGTCTGCGTGCCACTTCATCGTCGTACCACGCGCGTGTATTTCCCGACACCCCGTACATCACGTCGAAATGAAGATCGGGGTGCTCGAGTCCAATCTCGACCTGCTGCATGAGATCTCGGGGGCTGATCCAGATCGAAAGCCGACGGGTATCCACCGGTTCGTCCGCAACGTTGCCGATCCGCAACGCCAGGGTTTTGATCCCGTACTTGTCGGCATAGAGACTGCCCATGAGTTCCGCGAACGCTTTACTCACGCCGTAACGTGAGTCGGGACGCAACATCACCTCGACCGGAATCTTTTTGGAACGTGGATAAAAACCGACAGCGTGATTGCTGCTGGGGACAATCATGCGCGGCACCTGGTTGATCCGGGCTGCCTCGTAGATGTTGATCGTGCCCTGCAGATTGACGTTCGCGATACCGGCCCAGTCCGCTTCCGATGCGATTCCGCCCATGTGGATTATGCCGTCGGCGCCCGCGGTGAGTGCGATCATTGCCTGCGCGTCGGTGACGTCGGCTTCGACGAACGTTTCGCCATCAACGATGTCCGTGAGGGGCTTGATGTCGCTAAGACGCAACTGATACTTGCCGGCCATGGTCTTGCGCAGGTAGCTGCCTACGGAGCCACCAGCACCGGTGATTACTATGGTTTTCAACAACGCTCTCCTGTTTAAAACTCTTCAGTCAATCTGAACTGAGTTTGACGGAATCGGACTGACTTTACTGCCCAAAAAAAGTCCGACCGGCAGGATGCCGGGCGACCGGCGTCAGACAACCTCGCTCCCGGCATCATCGCCGCGATTGGGTTCGACGGTTGTACACCTCACGGTAGTTGGGCACGATTGCGGCCAAACCGCATTATCGCACGAGTAAATTCATGTCAGAACGTCATTTCTACGAGCCCGACAAAGTCCTTCCGCCAGCCGGGCGTTGTGACATCGTCTGGCTCGCGCTGCACTATCAGAACGAAAACTGTCATGCCGACGGCAACATTCCGTTCGGCCTGAGACCTGAAGATGTCGAGTGGCGTGCCCAGATGCTGGGCAGTGCCAAGCGATTGTCCAGCGGGCTGCGCAAACACAACATCCAGGTGATACACGTTCAGGCCGTCACCGAAGAAGGACAGTGGGAAGTGATCGACAACTGCCCGATCTTTGGCGTCTGGCGCGACGTCAAGGCCTGGCCTCGTGGCAGCTGGGGGGCAGATTTTATTGACGGCCTGGGAAGCCAGGAAGGCGACATCGTCGTTCAGCACGGTCGTAACAGCGCTTTTTATGGCTCGCGCCTGGAAGAGCATCTCACCCGATTTAAACCAACATGGTTAATCGTCAGCGGCGTCTCAACCGCTTACGTCGTCGAAACGACGGTCCGCGATGCTGCAGACATTGGTTACAACATTGTCGTTGCGGGAGACGCTTGCTCTACTTTCCGCCGGGACTTTCATGACGCATCGCTTCGATCGATGTCGCTACTTTCGCGCGTCACCACGACAGACGAAATTGTCGCAACGCTCGATGCCGGCAAGCCCCTGCAGAGCATTCCGATGGAAATCTGCGAAATTCCGGACTGACGACTACTCACGGATCGATCCATGACAGATCGCTGGCAACAACAAAAAAACGTCTACAGCATCGAAGTGCTGCGAGACCTTGCGCGTAAGCGGCTGCCTAAAATGGTGTTCGACTTTATCGATGGCGGATCCGAAGACGAGCACACGTGGCAACGCAATATCGATGCTTTCAGGGATATTGCACTGCTGCCTCACGTTCTTCGAGCAACGCCGGATCGTGATCTGTCGACAACGGTACTCGGCCATCGCCTGCAGCTGCCGGTGATGGTCGCACCAACCGGATTGACCGGCATGTTCTGGCCCCAGGGGGAAACGGCGGTCGCCCGAGCCTGCGCGGCGGCCGGATCGATCATGACGGTCAGCCATGCCACGACGGTATCGACGAAATCCCTTGTTGAAACCGCCGACAACCCGGTGTGGGCACAAACGCTGATCTACAACGACAAAGGCTTTACCCGGGAGATGATCGAGCGGGCGGCTGACGCGGGATGTCACGCGCTGGTGCTAACCGTCGATCTTCAGGCGCTCGGCCAGCGTGAACGCGATTTGCGCAACGGTTTTACGGTGCCTCCCAAAATCACTCCTCGATCCGCGTTCGAGGCGATGCGACATCCGGCGTGGTTGTTCGACTACTTCAGTAACCCGGAAATCACCATGGTCAACTACGCGGGCGACGGCAAAACCGATCTTGCTTCACTGGCGCAGCACATGGGCAAAATATTCGACTCCAACGTCAGCTGGGAAGACTTTGATTTTGTGCGCAAGCACTGGGACGGACCTTTGGTTGTCAAAGGTATATTGCGAACCGACGACGCCAGGATGGCCGTGGAGCGCGGCGCTGATGCCATAGTCGTGTCAAACCACGGTGGTCGTCAGCTCGATGGTGCGCCCTCACCTGTCGAGGTTCTGCCCGCTATCGCCGAGGCCGTCGCTGAAAATGCCGAAGTCTATCTTTGCAGCGGCATCCGCCGTGGCAGCGACGTCATCAAATGCCTCGCTCTCGGAGCCCGGGCTGTCCTGATTGGACGCGCCCACCTCTACGGAGTCGCGGCCGGCGGAGAATCAGGCGTCGCTGCGTCTCTGGACATACTCGCGCAGGAGATGCGCCGCGCGATGGCGCTGGGTGGATGGAACACGATCAGTGACATCACGCGCGACTGCGTTGCGTTACCGGCGGATCGTATCCGTCAGAACTGAAGCCAGAGCTTGGCGCCGGCCACTCGTTGACGTAATCGGCCCGAATTTGCAACGGCTTCACTTCTCGTCGATGAACACCACGTTGCCGGCATCAATCAGGTCATGGATGAACGGCGGATCATCGAGACCCTCCTCCATTACCTTGCGATCCATTTCCGCTTCCTTTTCGGAGACAACGGCCAGCCGTGCGATAACCTGATCGATCTGCGACTGTGGCACAACCACAACGCCGTCCTCATCAGCGACAATCACGTCACCCGAGCAGATATGTACCGGACCGATATTGATCGGCAGCCCGGCACTGCCAGGACCGTTGCGCACGGGTGAATTGGGTGTCACTCCGCGACTGTAAGTCGGCAACCCGACCTTGCGACAGCCGTCGATATCACGAATCAGTCCATCGGTAGCGAACCCCACGACACCGCGATTCTTTGCCATGCCCAGAACGAGATCCCCGGTGACGGCTGCCTGCATGAACGCTTCTGTTGCGGCGACGATGAAATCGCCTGGCCTGGCGATATGGACGGCGCCGAGTAGTCCCAGGTTGTCGTCAGGCCCGTTCTGACACGTCAGTGCGACACCGGCCGCCCTCAGTGGGGTTCCTGACAGTGAACAGATTCGGTAATCCAGGGCGCCTCGACCGAACATGCAGTCGATCAGAAAACCCGTTGGCGCCTTGGCGAGTTGATCAACCTGGCTCGGCGTCGGCCGCGCAAATGCACGATTCAGAGTCAGAAGCGGTGGATCTTCTATCATTGTGAAAGCCTGGAGATTATTGGTTAAGACAATTGTATGACCTAAAGCCCAAACCCGACATCAGCACGTCGGCGGGTGAACCCCCGCGTCATACCGGGAACCCGCAAGCGAGCTTTCCCGTGCGGTTCAGTTGGCCACGCCGAGGTAGACGTCGTGGGGAAATCCCTGATTTCATTGGCAAAACGATGCGGACACAATCCGCTTAAGGCAGCCAGAGCGCTGCAGACTCATCGAACTCGTCTCTGGACAAGGGATAATTGTTGTTTGTCTGGAAACGTATCTATCCGCTGAAACTGGATGCGCGCACCCGGTCTCGACTGCGAATGGACCAAATCTTGGACCCCAGAATCAACCCATGATGTCGCGACGCCTTCCCTTCACTGCCGCTTTCGCCGGCTTGCTTCGCTACAGGTTCGGTCGTGCCTGACGTTCGCGGCATTCGAATCTTCGTGATCGACGATCAGCCTGTCGTTTGCGAGGGAATCAAAACGATCCTGACCGGCAGCCCCGGGCTGAAGGTGGTCGGGTCATCCAGTGATGGCAACGATGCGATAGAACAGTGTGCGTTGACAAAACCTGACGTGGCTTTCGTTGATCTGTCTCTGTCCGGCCTCGCCGCCAACGCCGTCACTCGCGAACTCGCAAAAAAGGATATTCGGGTCATTGCTCTGGTCGACACACCCGATGCCGTCGCCATGCACTCAATCATCGACGTCGGCGCGGCGGGCCTCGTACTCAAGAGCGATCCTGTAGAGACATTCGCAAAAGCCGTTCACGACGTGATGGCAGACCGGATGTTTCAGAGCGAATCTCTGAAGCGAGTGCTGGCGTTGGGAAATCCAGGGTCTCCGACGATTGATGCAGCCGTGAGGCCCCTGACGCCACGCGAGCTTGAGGTTCTGAAAATGTTCGCCGACGGCAACACCACATCAGAAATCGCGACCCGCCTCGCGCTGAGCGTGAAAACGGTCGAAACCCACCGCAAGAACGTGATGGACAAGCTGCAGACCCGCAGCATCGCCCAGCTCACCAAGATTGCGATTCAGTGCGGCATTTCGTCTCTTAACAGCTGACATCGCCCGTTTGATCGCCACGGCGACTCCCCGGCGCATTGATCACCAATCCGCCCGGCCAGACACAAGTCCAATGCGCCTCGCATAAGGCGGACTCGCACTTGAATCGACGTCGTTTCACAGACACAGTCAGGGAAATTCTGACTGATGTTGTGCCTGACCATGAAAATCACTTCGATTGATACGATTCGGCTGGACGAGTTTCCAAACGTCCTGTGGGTTGAGATCGGGACCGACGAAGGTCCTGTTGGCCTTGGTGAAACGTTTTTTGGCGCTCGCGCGGTCGAGGCCTACATCCATGAAACAGCAGCGCCCGCCCTGCTCGGCCGGGATCCGCGGCAGATCGAACGGATATCTCGAGACCTGTCGCCCTACGTTGGCTTCGAAGGCGCTGGAGCCGAGATGCGCGGTATCTCGGCAATTGACGTGGCGCTGTGGGACATTCTGGGTCAGGCAACCGGCCAGCCTGTCTATCAGCTGCTCGGTGGGTTGTCACGGGACCGCGTTCGGACCTACAACACCTGCGCAGGGTACCGCTACGTCAGGGCAAAGCCTGACTGGAGCACCGAAAACTGGGGCATCGAAGGACAGGACGAAGGCCCTTACGAAGATCTCGAAGCGTTTTTGCATCGCGCCGACGAACTCGCGATCAGCCTGCTCGAACAGGGCATCACCGGAATGAAGATCTGGCCGCTCGACTACGCGGCGGCGGCCAGCGACGGACACTACATCTCACCATCAGATCTCAAAAAGGCGCTCGAACCTTTCGCCAAAATTCGCAAGGCCGTAGGCGACAAAATTGATATCCATGTTGAGCTGCACGGACTCTGGCGTTATCCGGCGGCCCTGCAGGTCGCAACGGCGCTGGAAGAATTCGACCCCTACTGGCTCGAAGACCCGGTGCGCGCCGACAGCGTCAGCGCGCTGTCGGAGTTTGCATCCCGCACCCATGTTCCGGTGTGTGCGAGTGAAACCGTAGCCGGCCACTGGAGCTGGAAAGAACTGCTGGAACACAACGCGACCGCGATCGTCATGCCGGATGTTGTCTGGTGTGGTGGCCTGACTGCCGCGAAAAAAATCGGAGCCCTCGCCGACGCGTGGCATCGGCCACTGGCACCCCATGACTGCACCGGACCGGTGGCCTTCGCGGCTGCGTGTGCACTGTCACTCTCTCAGCCCAACGTTCTGTGTCAGGAATCCGTTCGTGCCTTTCACAGTGGATGGTATGGAGAACTGGTCACGCACGTGCCACGAATAGAACAGGGGTATATCTATCCGCTTGAGGGTGCCGGCATCGGCACCGCGCTACAGCCGGACGTCCGCACACGCAAGGACGCAACGGTGAGCTCGAGTCACGCATGAAAAAGCATATTGCGGTTTGTGTTGGCGAATGCATGATTGAACTGACCGGCAGCTCGCTGGGAAATCTCGCCACCTCGGAAGCGGGTTTCGGCGGCGATACGTTGAACACGGCAGCCTATCTCGCAGCATGCCTCGGCGATGCGGGCACCAGCAGATATGTCACCGCGCTCGGTAGCGACGCGCTAAGCCACTCCATGGTGAAAGCGTGGACGTCACTTGGCATCGACACTTCCGGTGTGTCACACATAGACGGGGCGCTGCCAGGCCTGTACGCCATTGAAACCGCGAGCGATGGAGAACGACAGTTTCACTACTGGCGTAGCGAGGCGGCGGCAAAGAAAATGGCCAGCCCGGACAGAGTGGAAACGCTGCTCGATTCGCTGCGCGATGCCGATCTCGTTTACTTAAGCGGTATCAGCCTGGCAATCCTGCCGACTCCCGACCGCAACGCATTGATCGATGCACTGATACAGTTTGCGGCGCAAGGCACCCGAATCGCGTTTGATATCAATTATCGACCTGCCCTGTGGTCGCCGACGGAAGCGCTCGAGGCGGTCCAGCGACTTGGACCCGCAATAGACATAGCGTTGCCGTCCGTTGAAGACGATGCGCTCATGAGGTCACAGGATGTTCCAACACTCGACTTCTGGCGATCCCTTGGTGCCAGCGAGCTCGTCATCAAACAAGGCGCTCAAGGCGTTGTCGTCTCGAACGCAGAGCACACCCAAACCGTCGCGCCACCTCAACTGCGTGACGCCGTCGACACCACTGCGGCAGGCGACTCTTTCAACGCCGCCTATCTCGCGGCGAGACTACGCGGCGAAAGCCCGCCTGCAGCCGCTGTTGCAGGACACGAGCTTGCTGGGGAGGTCGTCATGCACCGCGGCGCCATTGTCCCCGCACTGACGCTGAGCCTCTGAATTCAAGCTACCTGCCCGTTGAGTTCGTCCTGGATAAATGCCTCGACGATTGCGTCGATGCCCTCATCCCCCTTGAATCCCAGTGCCGGTGCTCGAGCGAGCTCAAAGCGTGCCGGCCACCCGGAAATAATATTCTGAATGAACTCATCGGGCTGCATGGACACCCGGGCCGCAACGTCGGAGCCGGCAACTCTCGCGAGTGCATCGAGCATCTCCTGAACCGTCACCGTGATACCCGGAAGTTTAAGCGTTCTCGACGAGCCCCAGTCTTCGTTACTCAGATCGAGTGTTCGAACCAGCCCGTCGATCACCTTGCGCGGCGACAGCACCCAGATCGCAGTCTCGGGTGACACGGGGCAGATGTATTCGTCACCCTGAAGCGGCTCGCGAATGACAGCGCTGGCGAAACTTGACGCCGCGGCGTTAGCCTTGCCCGGTCGCACGATCACGGTTGGCAGCCGCGCGGTTCTGCCGTCGATCAATCCTCGTCTGGACATATCCGAGATCAGGTATTCGCAGGCAACTTTCTGGGCGCCGTAAGAGTTTTGTGGCGCCGCCGCCGTTGTGTCATTCAGCACGGCCGGCATGTCCCCACCGTAGACGGCTACGGAACTTGTGAACACGAACTTGGGCGGCGCCTGCAGCCCACGAGCGGCCTCCAGCAGTCCGCGTGTGCCGTCGAGGTTGACGCGCATGCCAAGATCAAAATCCCGCTCGCACTCGCCGCTCACCGCGGCAGCGAGGTGAACAATGTGAGTGGTATCAGAATCGATCAGCGTTTCGGCGACGCCTGTAGCGGTAAAATCACCCCAGGAGGTCACAATCCGATCATCTTGCGGGAGCGGTGCGTCGGGCTCACGCAGATCTGCAATCCGAATCCGGTCGAACTCAACCGGTTTACCGTCCGAATCGCCGATGTGGCCACGTGCCAGCAGCGCGCCAAGCAGTTTACGCCCCAAAAATCCGGTCCCGCCAGTTATCAATACGGTAGACATCGTTGACCTGTCCCCGTCAGTAAGTCGCGCGACCACCGGAAAGGTCGAACGCCGCTCCGGTGGTGAACGAGTTCTCCTCCGATACCAGCCACGCCATCATGGCCGCAGCTTCGTCTACCTTGAGAAATCTGCCGCGAGGAATTTTCTCCAGCATGTAGTCGATATGCTCCTGGGTGATCTGGTCAAAGATCCGGGTCTTCGCAGCCGCAGGCGTTACGCAATTTATGCTGATGTCCTGCCTGGCAACTTCTTTTGCCATCGACTTCGTCAACGCTATCACCCCGGCTTTCGCTGAGCTGTAGGCGGTGGCGTTGGGGTTACCTTCCTTACCGGCGATCGACGCAACGTTGACGATGCGTCCATAGTTTTGTTCTTTCATGATATTGACGGCGGCCTGACAGCAGTAAAACACGCCGTTCAGATCAATATCGATGACCTCGCGCCACTCCGCTGGCGAATACTCCCACGACGGTTTGGCGTCACCGGCAATTCCCGCATTGTTGACGCCGATATCCAGACTCCCGTCACGATCACGCACCTGCTGCATCGCGGCTGCAACCCCTTCAGGGTCAGTGACATCGACAATCGCCGTTGCAACTTCGCCAAACGCAGCGAGCTCTTTGACCGCGGATTCCAGAACGGTGGCATCGCGATCAAACAGCGTTACCTTTGCTCCGGATTCCAGCATGCGTTTCGCCACCGCGTAACCGATACCCTGAGCGCCACCGGTGACATAGGCGACGCGACCCTTGAGATCAATCTGGTTCATTAAAGTGCTCTCGTGCTGTCAGAATTCGTGTTCTGAAAACTATCACAAAGCACGCCAGTACCTGAGCCGCATCCGTTTCGTTCACGCCGGTATCGAGCAGCGGATCACGCTTCGATCAATATGGCTACAGGGGCACCGGTGGGCCGGTCAGTCGGCCCTGAATGAAGTTGACACCGCAGTCTTCGAGTGTTTTTGCGTCCGCTTCTGACTCGACCCGCTTGGCGCCAATTTCGAGACCTGACTCATGGGCAACCAGCGCAAGCGCGACAATCGTCGTGCGAGCGAGTGGATCCGTGGCCAGCCTCTCTGTCAGGCTGGTGTCGAGCTTCAGGTAGTCAACGGGCAGCCTCGTCAGCAGCCTGAATATCTCGAGATCTGCGGTCGCGTCATCGATCCCGAAGCGACAACCGAGAGACCCAAGTTCGTTACACAGCACTAACACCCTGGAAGTAGTTTCGGTAATACAGACGGGAGAGAATTCAAACGTGATCAGCTCGGGCGAAACGCCATCGGCCACGATTGACTCAACCAGCTCTGGTACGAAATCAGGGTCAGCGATGCTCTTCGGCCAGAGGTTTATGACAACCCGCTCATCCGGGTTATCCCGAAGCCAGGCAAGACTCTGGGCAACGACCCACTTGTCGACCTTGGTTGTGACGCCCACTCGATCATCCGCAGGCATGATTCGGTCAGGAGCCAACACTTGCGTGCCGGTCACACATCGCAGCAGAACTTCGCGAGCGCGTTGCGAACGCCCTTGAGAGAGCGAAACAATCGGCTGACTGTAGATCCTGAGCTTATTGTGATCGATGAATCCCTGTATTTCCCTGGCAACATCGAGCGCGCGAGTGTGGGAAAACTGGCCAAGGTTTTCGACACCTGCCGTGCGTACGCAGTTGCGCCCCGCTCGCTTGGCCGCGTAACACGCCCCGTCGGCGGCGGCCATTGCTGTTTCGCAGGTGTCATGTGCATCAAGCGCGGCGACGCCTATGCTCAGAGTGATTTTAAATTCGCTCTCACCCCAGCTGAAATGCATATTTTCAACACGACGACAGATGGTCTCGCTGATCCGAATCGCGTTTTCAACGTCACAGTCATCGAGCAGCACCGCAAACTCGTCACCGCCTACCCGACCGACAATATCTGCGGCTCTGACGCTAGAACGTAACGCCTGTGCCAGACGCGTCAGGAGTTCATCACCTGCCGCATGCCCCTCGGTATCGTTGACTTCCTTGAAGTGATCAATGTCGATCGCAAGCAGACAGGTCGGCTCGTCGCTCATCGCAAGCGATGACAGCTGCTTGGCCAGATGGGACTGAAATCTTTCACGATTGGCAAGGCCCGTCATCAGATCATGTTCGGCCGCGTAGCGTAATTGCTTTTGCAGCTGAACCGACTCGGTAACGTCGTCTACCGCGAGCAACATCGAGGAATCGCCAGTACTGCCTGCAACGCAGCGAGCCGTTATCCGCACGTTTATCGGTGAAGCTGCCTTGCGATTAATGAGCGCCTCAAACGAAGTGTTTGCCGACTCGCTCCACGCGACTTCCAGGTGTCGGGCAACTTCGTCGCGTCGAGAGCCAACGATCAGTGAACTGAAAACTGTTCCAACGAGATCGATCTCGGCATGATCAAGGGCATCGCAAACGGCCTGATTCACCATCACAATCTGGCCGTTGCGATCAATCATGAACAGCATCGCCGGGTGGTACTCAAACAACTTCCGGTAATCAACCGCTGATTTTTCGAACTCAGCGCGAGCGTTTTCAAGGCTGAACACCGCGCGAGTCAGTCGTTCGTCAGCGAGACAGCCTGCAATTCTGGGCGCCGTCAGCCGAGCAATTTGCGTAACAAATTCAACTTCGTCGTGACTGAACGCCGTGGACTCTCTGCCAAGCCCAATCGCACCTGTGGTCGTCCCGGCTGCGGTGAAAGGCGCCGCGAGTCGCCCCTGCCCCCAGATGCGCTGATCGGTTTTGCTGTGGTCCTGCTTGAATTCGGTGATCGCGGCACCGCCATGAGTCGCACTGAGCATCACATCCAGACGAGCCGAACCCGGTCGCGACGGCATGGCGGTCGGTCGAGGGCCTGAAAGAAAGTAGTTCTGGAGTCCGTTGCCCTGCTTGGTGGGCAACGCGACAACGCAGGCGTCGACATCCACCACTTGCGCGATCGTATCGCTGACAAGATCCAGAATGGCGCCAACGCCCTGGCGATTTTTCAGTCGACCCGAAAAGGACGCCAGGACTTCTTCGAACTTCTGCTGTCGATTCGCCTTTGCTGAACGAATCTCAATACTACTCATAGCGATCACTACATGCTGTTGGGTGCGCAACAAACAGGGAATGACGGCGCGCAGGCTGTGGCCGCGAGTCGATTCAACAGAATTTTGAGTGCTTCAACTGATTGTCGTGTTATCGAAACTTCCTTTTCCCGATACCGGCGCAGTAACCGCCGCACGTCTTCCCCTGACTAACCAGTTTAGTCACGCCTGTGGGATCACGCTTGCGAGAACCCGGGAAGACAACCCGATCTGAATGTGGATAGTCCATGACGGCACCCAAGATCGGGATGCGGCGACCGCGGCGCCACGCCCGCCGCCCCTTTTAGCAGCAACCCCGGCGGGACAACGCCCGCGGGCTCGCGCCAACACCCCCTCCTTTTGACCTGCATGAACACCCCGTTCAGGCGCCCTGCCTCCTGAATTCGTGGTGTTTGTGCTAGATTTTGCTCCTATGGAAACGACTTCGATCCCACCGACCGGCCCCGCGCCGTCACGAGCCCCGAAACACAATCCGGATCTGGATGATCTCAAGGCAATGCTCGCCTCGAGTACGCCAATCATCATTATCGAGACCCACGAAGAAGAGCGAATTCTTGGTCTTTTCCGGCGTCTGATATTCAGCGCGCGCAAGCCACTTTTCAGGTGGACGGTCACGGAAGGCCTGAAGCGACTTGATGTAGATCTCGAAGCGCAGGGCCATGCAAAAAAGCCCGTAGAAATGCTCGCGCAAATCAAATCAACCCGTATCCCCGGCGACTACGTCCTGCTGGATTTTCATCATCATCTCGATGAACCGGTCCATATGCGCATGCTCAAGGATATCGCGTCGGATTACGAAAACCTCGGACACAAGATCATTCTGGTCTCCCACAACATTCAGCTACCCGATGACATCGATCGACTCTCAAGACGATTCGAGCTTGCCATTCCGGACCGGGATCGTCTGGAAGACATTGTTCGAACCGTTGCTCGCGACTGGGCCAAGGACAACCCCGGGAAGCGCGTCTCAACAGACAGTCGAACGCTGAACAAAATCGTGGAAAATCTCGTCGGTATACCCGAGAGTGATGCTCGAAGACTCGCTCGGGGAGTTATCGAAGATGACGGCGCGTTAAGCGAAGAAGATGTCCCCAAACTGACCAAGGCGAAATTTGATCTGCTCGGCCAGGGCGGAGTTCTGTCGTTCGAATACGATACGGTCAAAATGGCCGACGTCGGAGGCCTGAAAAATCTAAAGCGCTGGCTGAAGCTTCGCAAGGACGCCTTCACCGGCGAGAACCCCACTCCGGGACTCGATACCCCCAAGGGCATCATGCTGCTCGGCGTCCAGGGTTGTGGCAAGAGTCTCGCCGCGAAAGCGGTGGCTGGCGCATGGGGCGTGCCGCTCCTGCGGATGGATTTCGGTTCGCTGTACAACAAGTTTTACGGTGAAACCGAGAGAAACCTCAGGGAATCGCTGCGCACGGCCGAAGTCATGAGCCCCTGCGTTCTGTGGATCGACGAAATCGAAAAAGCCATCAGCGGAGATGACTCTGACGGCGGCACCTCGAAAAGAGTCCTGGGCACTTTGCTCACATGGCTTGCCGAGAAAAAGGAAAGCGTTTTCATCGTCAGCACCGCCAACGATATTTCGGCTCTACCACCCGAGCTGTTGCGTAAGGGCCGGCTCGATGAAATCTTCTTTGTCGATCTTCCGGATGAAGAGGTACGCGGCATTATCTTCAACATCCATATCAAGAAGCGCGATATGAATCCCGACGACTTTGATATTGAGGCGTTGGCCAAGGCGAGTGTCGGGTTTTCCGGATCAGAGATCGAACAAGTTGTTGTTTCATCGCTATACGCGGCATTCGATGATGAAGATCGAACGCTGAAAACCCAGCATTTGCTCGATGAAATCACAGGCACCCGGCCGCTGTCCCAGACAATGGCCGAGAAAATCGCCTATCTGAGAGCGTGGGGTGCGGAGCGCGCCGTACCTGCTAACTGACCGACCGCACCGGTCGTGGCGCACGGCCAGGCATCGCCTGCGCCCTGCGCGGGTCGGGACTTTGTCGCGTGACGTAAGTTACACGAAAGGACTGGATCCCCGGTTCAGTTGCCGCACTTCCCACTAATATTCAGACCCCACCACGTTTTCGCGTCGACACTGTTTTTTCCGCTTAAACAGCTGGAAAGCCGAGGATGCTCGACTAACTTGAACAGTGTTCGCGCAAGTTACGCGACTGTATTGGACACGCAGTCACGACAACCGGCTCGAACGGGTTGTTCAGGACAGAGCAACCTTCATCCCGACTATTTACGATGAGGGGTCGTAAATGAGCAGTCGGGAACATCTTCAAGGATCGATAGATGCAGAGCCAGCCTCCGGGTTGACTCTGACGTATAAATTCAGGGTATCGCCAACCCTTCCAGAGCCGCACGTCATATCAGGACACGCGTGCGCAACTGGAGGCGATAGCCGGATTGAGATCCGACGCCATGATCCGACGCACAGACGCACCTGTTGCCGCACTCGTTGCCGCAACACTACTGCTAGGTTTCGCCACAGGTTTTCCAACAGCCGCTAACGCTGTTGAGAAGCCCTTGCTCCAGTTTGGCAAGGTAAGCGATAAAAAATACGGCTGGAAATGGGGCGGCAAAGCGCACAAGAAGCGCGTCGCTTTCCTTTTCCGCCATACCGGCACCGACGTAATTGTCCAGTTTCAGGCGTTTAACAACGACGCAGGTCAGGTTGCGGTGGAGTTTAACGGCAACCTGCTGGGCTACGTCCAGGCTAAAGAAGGCAAGCAGTCGCGGATGAATCTGTGGTGGCTGCCTGCGAGCATGCAAAACCCGGCCGGCAACAAGCTGGTGCTGCGAAACCTGAAGCCAGGCTCCAAGTGGGGCATCAAGCACGCAGGTGTCTTCAACGTTGACGCAGGCCAGGCAGCCTTTGGCTCCCTCGCGACTATCAGCGGAGACACGCGTCACAGCGACCAGGTTCGGCTCAGTATTCCTGCTGGCGTAAACGTCGAAGAAATCAAATACACGCTGTTTGATATCGATACGCCGGACGAAGTTGTTCGTATCCGCAACGGCGCCGTGGTCGGCTACGCTCCCCTGACAGCTGATCGCAGCTGGGGACAGCCACAGGCTACCGACATCAATCCAGCGCGGCAGAACACGCTCGATTTCGTTCATCTGACCAATAAATACCAGGCACCGTATCCGGCCCACAGCTGGGGTGTGCGCTTTGCGCGCGTCCAGTCAGGCACCGGTGGCACCGATACGGGGACAGGCACCGGCGGTACCGATACGGGGACAGGCACTGGCGGCACCGATACGGGGACAGGCACCGGCGGTACCGATACAGGGACAGGCACTGGTGGCACCGATACGGGGACAGGCACTGGTGGCACCGATACGGGGACAGGCACTGGTGGCACCGATACCGGAGGATCTTCGGCTGCATCAGTACTGCCGACACTGCCCGGTCTGAACCGTGTGTCAGATGCCACATGGGACGAGACAGCAGTTCGCAAGGTGCTTCACACGTTCGCTTTTGGCGGCCATGCAACACCGCAGCAGATTACCGACTGGGCGAATATGGAGCCCGGCAAAGCCATTCGCCAGATGCTCAACATGAACGAGCACAACACCCGACTCTCACCGGTTAACGACAGTTATGCGGGCAACACCGCAACACTGCCAGGCACCCTCGAGGGCATGGCCGACCACTTCGCTTCCAGCGCGTCGGGAATTCCTTCAGACAAGCGCAGCGCGTTTGGCAAGGAAAACTGGCAGCTTGAGCGGGTCTGGGCGATGGGTACCACGATGCGTGGCTACAACCCGTTTCGCCAGCGCATGCTGCTTTGGGAAACCAACTATCACCTCGCCGTGAACTATCAGGCAGGCATTCAGGGCAATGCCATGCACACGTACTACGACAACATCGGCGAAAGCTACGAAGCAAAGCACACCTACGAAAAGACTCTGGGCAAAGCCGCCAAGAGTGCAGCCGTTGCGCGACAGTACAAGCACGACAGCAATCTGTTTCGCAACGGTGAGTGCGAGTGTAACGAGGACTTTGCTCGTGAATTTTATCAGCTGTTCTTTGGAATTCTTGGAACCGGCGAGATGAACTATCACGAGACCGTAACCATCAAGAACATGGCCCGCGCGCTGACCGACATGCAGGTTATCTGGCGTGAAGGCCCAGGCAGCGATCCATTTGTAACCTTCGGAACTGAGTATCACTTCCCAAGCGCTCTCGAGATGTCACACAACTTTGTCGCAGGTGTTGACGCTCGCGATCGAATCAACACGATGGCCGAACTGTCGATCAATCACCCGGAAAGCCTCGACGCGCTGCCAGTCATGGTGGTTAAAGGCCTTGCCGACGACAACCCGAGTGAAGCAACCAAAGCCAAGCTTCGTCAGGCCTG
>CALHMG010000016.1 GCA_938034705.1 uncultured Gammaproteobacteria bacterium | reverse complement strand
CCTGCTCTATGGAAAGACCCAGAGTCTTGCCAACATCACGCAGCGCGCTCTTGGGTCTGTAACTGACCACAGTGGCGGCAAGCGCCGCACGGGAGCGTCCGTATTTCTGATAGATGTATTGAATAACTTCTTCGCGACGTTCGTGTTCAAAATCGACATCAATATCAGGCGGTTCATTGCGTTCCTTGGAGATAAAACGCTCGAACAGCAAAGTCATGCGTGCCGGATCAACCTCGGTAATGCCCAGGCAGTAACAGACCGCAGAGTTTGCGGCAGATCCGCGTCCCTGACACAGAATGTCCCGGGACTTTGCAAATTTGACAATGTCGTAAACGGTGAGGAAATAGCGTTCATAGTCAAGCTCACGAATTAGCGCCAGCTCGTGCTCTACAAGCTTGCGTACGCTTGCAGACTCTCCCCGGGGCCAGCGGCGTTTGATTCCCTGTTCAGTAATCTGTCGCAGATAGTCTGCCGGGGTCAGGCTGTTGGGAACGAGCTCTCGCGGGTATTCATAACGCAGTTCATCAAGGGAAAAACTGCATCGTTCCGCGATAGCTACGCTTTGCGCAATCAGGTCTGCCGGATAAATCGAGGCAAGACGATCTATCGGTCTCAGGTGACGTTCACCATTGGAATGAAGCAGGGTGCCGGCGCGCTGAACGGTGACGCCATACCTGACTGAAGTGAGGACATCCTGCAGGGCTCGTCTGCTGCGCTGATGCATGTGTACGTCACCAGCAGCAACAAGCGGCATGTTGAAATGACGTGACAGTGTCTGCAGGTGCTGCATCCAGCGTTTGTCGGCTGGCCCCAGCAGCAGCTCGGCGGCTATCCAGCCACGCCCGTTGAATACATCAGCGAACCAGGCCGCCGCTTTCATGGGGTCAATCTGTGCTCGCGTGTCTCGATTTGAAGCCCCTGCCATGCCTGCTTCTGTGCCGGGCTCGGTGATGTGTGGCGGGTCCGGTATCAACAGGCCCAGACAGTCACCCGCTTCGCGTTCAACATCGGCTCGAGCGAGACGGTATTCGCCTTTGTTCGCTGCCCGGCGACCGCGGGTGATGAGTCCCGAGAGCTGGGCGTAAGCACGCTGAGTCGGTGCCAGCAATACGATGCGGGGGCCGTTCTTGTGATCGTTGTTGTGCTGGTGATTTTTGAGGCCGAGATTCGCACCGCCACGTGACTTGGCCGGCACATGATCAAATGCCTCGCTCAGGCGAATTTCACTGCCAATAATCAGCTTGGGTATGGTGAGTCGGGGCTTTGCCCGGCCGGCGCTGCTTTCTTCGCCACAAGCTATTTTGGAATCACCAGTGGGATCACGGCTGCCAAGATCACGCTGTGCGACATGTGCGCGAACGACACCGGCAAGAGAGCATTCATCGGTTAACGCCAGAGCGTCATAACCCAGGACCGCTGCCTGTGTAATCAGCTCCTCCGGGTGCGAGGCACCGCGCAGGAAGGAAAAATTGCTGACAGCATGGAGTTCTGCGTAACGGGTCACGGGGATTTAACAAAAATAACAGTACTGTATAAATATACAGTAATTCGAATTTTGCAATCCAGTACCGCCCGGCAGATGAGAGATCGCCGGGTTCGTTCCGATTTCGCGCAATTGCCCGGCACAGAACGCTCAGATCGACACCAAGTCGGTATGATTCGCGAAACCAATCGGCAACAGCGACAGGAGAAATTCATGGTGCATGCGATTCGCATTAACGAAACGGGCGGTCCCGAGAAACTGGTGTGGGAAGAAGTGACCGTGGGTGATCCGGGCGAAGGCGAAATTCGTCTGCGACATACGGCAGTCGGACTCAACTACATCGATGTTTATTTTCGGATGGGCATGTATCCCGCCGAGCCGCCGTTTTCCCCCGGTCTTGAAGCGGCCGGCGTCGTCGAGGCCGTAGGCGCAGGTGTGACCGAGGTCGCCGTTGGTGATCGCGTGGCATACGCCGCGCCACCGGTGGGTGCCTATACCCAGGCACGACTGATGCCGGCAGATCGAGTCGTCAAGGTGCCAGACTCGATCGATGATCAAACAGCCGCCGCCATGATGCTGCAGGGTATGACAGTCGAATATCTTCTGCGACGTACCTACCCTGTGAAGTCCGGTCAGAAAATTCTGTTCCACGCGGCTGCAGGTGGCGTGGGTCTTATCGCCTGCCAATGGGCCAAAAACCTCGGTGTCGAAGTTATTGGTACCGTTGGATCACCCGAAAAGGCAGCGTTGGCCAAAGCCAACGGATGCGCACACACCATTTTGTACAACGACGAAGACTTTGTTGAACGGGTCAAGGAACTTACCGATGGTGAAGGTGTTCCCGTTGTTTATGATTCTGTTGGTGAGTCTACGTTCATGAAGTCACTGGATTGTTTGCAACCGCTCGGCACGATGGTGACGTTCGGGCAATCATCCGGGCCAATCCCGCCTCTGGATATCGGTGTGTTGAGCGCCAAAGGTTCGCTGCATCTGACACGTCCGACATTGATGACCTATACGGCGAAGCGCGACGATCTGGTCAATTCCGCGAACGCGCTGTTTGATGTTGTCGGTTCGGGTGCGGTCAATATTTCAGTTAACCAGACGTTCCCACTGGAAAAAGCCGCGGATGCCCATCGCGCGCTTGAGGCGCGCGAGACGGTTGGATCAACGGTGTTGACCGTATAAGAAGGCCGGTACAGGCCATGACCGGATAGCGGTTGTGCAAAAAAAAGCCGGAGCAAGTGCTCCGGCTTTTTTTATACCTTTACAACCTCGTGTCGCGCGCAAACGCGATCAGGATAAGTCGGTTGTCATGTTCCCGGGTTATGGACTTACGGTGATGGTATCCGTGCCGCTTGAGCTGTTGCTTCCATCGATGCAGATGTCGTACGGCTCTGTTGGCGCAAAGTCGGTGTCGAGTTCAGCATAGGTGTAGGCCAGTGGCAGCGTACATCCGTCGGGTTCGACCAGTACGTTTCTGTTAATGCTGGCGCCCATCGGGGTGCCGGACTTGTCTTTCACGGTAATCGTGAACACCACGAATGTGCCCGGGTCCGAGCCACACGAAGCAAGGTTCGCGCCACCATCGCCTGCGGCCGTGCTGTCCGCGACGCTGAACGCTGCTGAACCCGGTATGTAGACCGAAGTCACTGCGGTAGAGCCACAGGCAGATTCAACAGAAATCTGTACGGTTCGATCTGCCAGTACTTTGACGCCGTAGGTGGCATCAAGATCTGCTGGTGTCAGAGCGATAGAGGTATTGCCGCTGCCATCAGAAGTCGTGATGACAAAGAACGAATCGGTGATGTCACCGAGACTGTTGTAAAGCACAACATAAAACGTAACTTCGGTGCCTGGCTCGCTGCCCGTAGATGTGGCCGATATGCCTGCAGCTTCGGAGGCCGAACCGGATACGGTTACGGTGTTACAGCTGCCGCCGGAATCACCACTGCCTTCGCTGCCTGCACCACCGCCTGATCCGCCAGAGCTTCCACCTGCATCACCGGCGCCAGCGCCGCTGCTGGTTGTCTGGGCGTGAGCCGGGAGCAGAACGCTGTCGATAACCGGGCGATGCCAGACGGCAACCGCAGCCGTACCGCCTGCGGTAACGGCGCCGAGCAATCGCCGACGGGTTGGACAGGCTTCGGGCTGAGTGCCGGTCTTGTCGTCAGCGGTAGACTCGCTGACGGCGTGAGTATTCTTGCGGGTATTCATCCTTGAATCCTCGTTTTAACGAGTTCTTTGGCGCTGAGCGGTCCTGCTCGGCGCATACAGTTGTTCTAAAAGCTTAGTGTGATTCTGCGAAGCGTCCAGCCAACTACGGATTTGATCCTGCTCCGGTCGGGATCGACCGCAAGTCGGGCAGAAGAGACCGTTACACGCGAGGATTCGCGTTTTATGCCCTATAAAAAGATGCCGTGAATAAACCAGTGATCTGTCCGAATATCATGAAAAATCCACAATCGCCGTCCATTTGAGGTCAGGCTGACAAAGTAGTCACGGCGTACTGAAGCACTTTCCCACCAGCCTGTTTCAATGCGTTCGGGCCCCTGAATTATCTTCAGTGCGCCATTGATCCATGGCTGACCGTTGCGCACAGCAATCGATCGAGGTTTTCTCAACAGCCAGGGAGGACGTTGCGGCAGTACGCAGTTGTAGCTGTCGGTTGTGCAGGCTCCGGGTATGGCGCTGCGCCATGCAGATTCAGGGCGATGGTCTGGGATCAGCTCCAGCGACTCGATGCTTTCGTCACCCAGGCGCGCCCGCAATCTGTCTATGAGGTCAAACCGGGGCTTGTTTTCAAGACCAATCTCCGGAAACAGTTCGGTTTCACTCGCGGTTGTCTTTTCGAACAGGGAACTTTTCAGTGAGATCGTGTGGACAGGTTCGTTCAGCTGCAGTGATTCAGTGCGAGTATTCATTAACGAACACAGATGTTGAGCGTTACGTTCAGGCTTGCTCAGGTTTAATGTCATCCGTGTCGGGGATGATCCGTGATATTCAAAAACCCAGTGGAGTTGATGGACGCCGCTGCTATGGATTTCCAGCATGGAATCAAGCTGCTGCAAAAGTTTCTCTACCACCTGCATGAGTTGTGACTGATTCTGTATCTCATCAGTAAAACTGAGACGGGAAAAAAAATACTGTCCCGGACGAAACAAATTACGTGGATCTGGTCTATGTCCCAGTAATTGATCGAGCTTTTTGATCAGTTCGGGTCCTGCACGTCGCGCCAGGCCGTCTCGAGGCATTCGGGTGAGATCGCCAATCACACCAAGCCCCATTCCGCTGAGGCTGCCATGTATTCGCCTGGATAGCGCCAACGAGGAGATTGGAAGCCGGGAAAGAGTTGAACGCAGCATGTCTCTGTCTGTGATGATCGTACCCGGCGTGTGTTCTGATAAAAGTGCTGCGGCACCCGGTGTCGGAGCGATCGCCAGATTATGAGTAAATCCACATTGATTAATCGCGTTGGTGTATTGCTCTGTCAGGTCGTTCAGATCACTGAATAATCGTCTGCTACCGCCCACCTCAAGCAACATCATGTTGTTCGTCCCGATGGCTACGGCAGAGCTGAAACGAAGGCTGCGCTTTGCCAGCATTTCGACCGCATTGTTTTCCGAATCTGCATCACGCATTCGAGCATGCAGTCCAGCAACCAGACTATGCGCAACCCCCAGGCGCATGCCCGGGCTTAGTCCATGACTCATGGCCTGTTCGTTACAGGCGATAACTGTCGGCTGTCGGTGGTGACCATCATGAACAACAACCGGGGCAAAATCGAAACAGGGCTCAGGGTTGAGCCGTGCTATTGCTTCAAAAGCGATTTGCGTTAAGTGACAGGCAAGCCAGAGTTCCCGGGTGCCTGTTTCCGAAGAAGCCAGTGGTGCGAGTGCAGTGACTTTCTGAACGGGCGTCGCGACATCTGGAAATAACCCGTATTGGGTTTGCGCACCCGATGTAGTTGCTTTTGATTCATCCGGTGCACCGGCAGGCCTGGTCAAAGCCGGAACGCTGGCAGCCCGATGAGCGTGACGACGGCTGCGGCTGGCAGCGCGAGAGGGGCTTTGCTGGCGAACGGAGCGAGAAGCCGCCCGCTTTGGCGGGGTCTGTGACCCTGCGTGAGAATGGTTTTCGGTGCGGGATTTTCTGCTGGCAGAAGTGTCCTGAGAAAACGCACCCGCCGTCTCATGAACTGCAGGTGGATAAGCGGAGCCAGGTTTTTTCACTGCAACAACATCCCGAGATCAAACCAGAGCACCACGTCGCCTCATTCGCTACCGGCGCAAGGTCACCGACCTCACGCCGCTACCATCCAGTCATCCAAAGCCAGGCCCGAATAAATAAAGATCACCACCCCTGAAGCCCACCACCCCCAAAACCACCACCTCCCAAAAACACCACCCCTGTGGTGATTTTTGGTTAACCTTGAGCTTTGGTTAGCTGCGGTCTGTAGTTAACTCAACCCCGATATCAAACAAGCCCAAGTTTCAGCTGAACCGAGCTGCCATCATCAGCCCAGGCGCCGCGTTGCTTGAGAACACTGACCTCGAGAGTGTCCTTGCGGGTTTCGACCTGCAGACGAAGTGCGGCGGGTGAATTTTGTGAAGCGGCTTTTTGTGGCCGGAATATCAAGGCTGTCGTGCCGCCGGCTTGTGCCGCGAGTTGCAGTCGACGCATCGCGGCAAAGCTGATTCGATCAAACCAGGCGAGCACCACACTGGCTGTGCCGGATCGCAACGCCTGTTCAACAGCCCACACCATGTCGTTTTGTGCATCGTTTTGTGCATCGTTCTGCAGGTTTTTTTGTGAGCCCGATGCTTTGACAGAGCGCATGCTGGATCGTGGACGCGCACGATTGCGCGGATGTACCACCAGCATGCGATCCGGGTTGATATCGGCGGCACGCAGGGCCGGCGCGTAGGGCACATGAGGTGGTGCAACCCAGACGGCCCACTTGTCTGCATGGGTTTCGCTGTCAGTCAGTCTGGATAACGCCGGCAGCACGAGTGGCAGTGCGCCTGAACCATCATCACCACAGTGAATTTCGGTCAGGGTGCCGGCAGGCCACCCGCCGGTGAACAGCAGATCGTCGAGGTCATCGTAGCCCGTTGTAGTCACCTGACGTTGTGTCTTGCCATGTTTGCGGCCGCGCCAGATGTCGTCGCGTTTGCGCAGGAACTCAAGCCCGGCATCGAGATCGCCAGGGTCAAGGTCCCCGGTATCAGGGCCGAGATCGTTATCAGCAGCAGCTTTCAGCGCGGCTGCCCGGGTTAATTGTTGCGGATCCAGATTTTTGCGGCTCAGTCGGCTGCCTGAACGTTTGCCTGATTCGTGTCCGGGGTCTGTGTCATGGCCTGCGCCGGAATTGTCTTTTGAACCTGCATTCAGGCAGGCCGTGTTGTGTCGGCGCGAGTCACCCATGTTTCGACTCGTGTTGCGCTGGTAGGGCATGCAGTAGTCGCGCACACCGGTGCGACCGGAAACATGCTCATGCAGTGACGCATGCAGCGCATTTTGCGCCTGTTGTTGCTCGAACAGATGACGACTTTGCAGAACGTACGGGAGTTCCGGTGTGCCGTTCAGCCTCAGCCCGGTAGAAAATACCTTGCGCATCAGTCCGGACACCGTGTCACTGTATTTTTCCTGTCCCCATAAAGATGAAGATGAAGATGAAGATGAAGATGTAGAAGACGATGATGAAGAAGACGGCGATGCCGATGCAGACAGTCGAACCGGTGACGGCGCTGAATCTTTCGTGCTGGCCGATCCCTCAGAGTTCAAGCTGGCAGCTCCGGCAGCTCCGGCAGCTCTGGCAGTGCTAATGGTGTTAGTCATCGTGTTGACACTGATCTCTGCCGTGAGATCAGCGGTCAGGTTGTTGACTGTGGGGGCGGTGCGCAAAGCGTTGGTGATTTGACTGGCCATGATGTGGGTACTCCCTGAGATTTTCCACGGTTTATTTGCAGATATTGCAGGCAAGCGAATAGCCGCAAACAGCCGTGGAGCGGTTGTCTGATGTCGCGAAAGTCTGTGCCGACTTTCGGATTCATTTTGTTTTTGGTTTGGTGAATTGCGACAGGAACGCTGGTGTCCTCAGCGGGACCTGCCTTGCTCTGGATAACGGCTTGGGGGTAATCGATATGAAGCTGAAGTGAATTGTTGGATCGGCTTTTAAATCGACTGGCTAAATCGTATTGCGGATAACGCCGACGCCAAGGCCTTCAACGACAACTTCCTGTTCGCGAAGATCGACTTCGATGTCATCAAAATCGGGGTTATGTGCAACCAGACGCAGTTTGCTGCCACGCAGTCGCCATTCCTTAACGGTCACCTCGTCTTCGAGTCGCGCAACCACAATCTGACCATTACGGGCTTCGCTGACCTTGTGTACGGCGAGCAGATCGCCATCGTTAATCCCGACGTCCTTCATGCTCAAGCCGCTGACGCGCAGCAGAAAATCGGCGCGAGGGCTGAACAGTTCCGGGTCCACCTTGTAATGATCCTCGAGATGCTCCTGTGCCAGGATGGGTGATCCCGCGGCAACGCGTCCAATTACCGGGATCCCGCTGGGGCCGGTCAGACGAATGCCGCGGGATGCGCCCGGCAGCAACTCGATAACGCCTTTTTTGGCCAGGGCCTTTAGGTGGTCCTCGGCGGCGTTGATGGATTTAAACCCCAGAGTCTCGGCAATTTCTGCACGCGTTGGCGGCATGCCGGTGTGCTCGATTGACTCCTGGATGAGTTCAAAAATCTGTTGTTGTCTTGCCGTAAGCGTTGGTGTGGTCATGTTCGGATCCGCGGGTTCAGTTGCCTGTTAAAATCAACAGGTCTGTAACTATATACAGTATCGATGCGGGAATAAACCCTGCGCCTGACGGGCAGCAATGGTGCCTGTCCGCGTTGCTCCGACGCGTTGTGTGTGGCGTTACAGGCAGTTGTAACTACCTGAAATTAAATAATTTTGTACGTGTCTGTCACACGATCAGCGCAGGCTCTGTCGAGGCCTTTAACCTAAAGTATTAACGATGAATATATTCTTGAATGTTCAATATTCTTTCATTACGCTGCGGGTCAGGCTATCCCAAAGCGTCAGATCAACCCGGATATCTGCGCACCGACCTGATTGCGGTTCGAGCAGATGTGCCGAAGAAGATTTGCGATTTAAAAGACTCAAGAGAAAGATTTAAAAGAGACCTAAAAGAGTTTTAACGATGGAGTTCCTGAATTCATGAGCCCGCTTGCCGCTCCCGATCCGCAGCCGATTCGACTGAATATTCTCGAGGCCGCTACCGCCAGGTTTCAGCAATACGGTTATGGCAAGACGACCATGGCCGAGATTGCCCGGGATTGCGAAATGTCCGCGGCAAATCTTTATCGCTACTTCGACAACAAGGCCGATATCGCAGCGGAGCTTGCGCGTGGCTGCCTTGGTCGCAAGCTTGAGCGTCTTGCAACGGTCGTCGAGAACAACGAGCGCGATGCCGCAAAGTGCATCGAGAACTGGCTGCTTGAAGCGTTTAACCACACCTGGGAAATGTGTCTCGATCAACCGCGTATGAATGAACTCGTTGACGACGTCTGCAACCAGCGCCCCGATATTGTTCACGAACACTACAGCCAGAAACGCGAGCTGCTCGCCGGCGTTTTACGCACCGCGACCGAAAGCGGCGAGCTCTGTGTCGATGATCCGGATGAGGCTGCCAATCTCATGTTGATTGCCTCGATTACGTTCGATGTACCGCACTTTCTGCATATGCAACCGCGAGAGACGCACGAGCAAAATGCACGCAAGCTGGCGCGACTGTTCGTTGACGGGCTCGCGGACGGGGCCGGGAAATAAAGCAATGACTGATCTATGTTCGCTCCGATTGCGTTTCAGTCACACGCTGTTACGACAGCGTTTGCAGGAGACGCCCGGGTCGTGCGTGCAGCATCAGGAATTCGAAACTACACCAAAATCACCGATCCTCAGGATCCAGGCACAACACTATGATCTCTGACAATTTCTCTCGCCGAGTCGGCGAAATCATGACGGGTCGACCCTGGCTGGTCATTGTTCTGGCGCTGTTGCTGGTTGGGGTCGCGAGCAGTGGTGCACGGTTGCTGGGTTTTACCACCGACTATCGTGCGTTTTTTGGTGAGACCAACCCGCAGCTCGAAGCATTTGAAGAGCTTGAGAATACCTACAACAAATCCGACAACGCGATGTTTATTCTCGCGCCAAAGTCGGAAGATGTCTTTACACCGCAGGTGCTGCTCGCCGTAGAAGATATTACCGAGCGTGCCTGGCAGTTGCCGTATTCGACCCGTGTTGATTCGCTGACCAACTTCCAGCACAGCTATGCGCAAGGCGATGAGATGATCGTCGAGGACCTGGTCATCGACTCCGGTGCGCTCGACGCCGCCGAACTCGATCGCATCAAAAAGATTGCGCTGAGCGAGCCACGTCTTGTCGGGCAAATCGTATCTGACCGCGCTCATGTCACCGGCGTGAACGTGACGGTGCAGCTGCCGGGCGTTAACGATGCCGTCGAGGTTCCCGAGGTGGTGACTGCCGCTCGCGCCATGATCGAAGAGGTCAAGGCGGCGCATCCGGATATCGATATTCATCTCACCGGCATCGTGATGATGAATAACGCCTTTGCCGAAGCGTCCGAGCACGACATGAAGACGCTGATCCCGCTGACGTTTCTCATGATTCTGGTGAGTCTGGGGTTTCTGCTGCGCGGCTGGACAGGCACCTTTGCGACCTTCTGGGTGATTCTGCTCAGTATCACAACGACCATGGGGATGACGGGCTGGATCGGCATCACGCTGACTCCGGCAAGCGCCAACGCGCCGGTGATTATCCTGACCATGGCGGTGGCTGACGCGGTGCACGTGCTGGTGTCGTTCTTTGCCGAAATGCGAAGCGGCAAGGCCAAGCGTGAGGCCATGATCGAAAGCATTCGTATCAATCTGCAGCCGGTCTTTCTGACGACCGTAACGACCGCCATCGGCTTTCTCAGCATGAACTTCAGCGACTCACCACCGTTTCAGGATCTTGGAAACATGGTCGCGATGGGCGTTGTCGCCGCATTCTTTCTTTCGCTGACGCTGTTGCCGGCTCTGATGATGGTGCTGCCGGTGAAGACGCCGCGTGGCAGTACGTTCGGCAGTCGTTTGATGGAGCGGTTTGCGGAATTCGTGATCCGCTCGCGCACCCAGCTGTTGTGGATCATGGGCGCAATCATACTGGTCCTGATTGCGTTCATTCCCAAGAACGAACTGAACGATGTGTTTACCGAATACTTCGATCAACGCATCGAATTTCGGCGCGCATCTGACTTCGCCGATCAGAACCTTTCCGGTCTGTATCGCCTCGACTATTCGCTGCGCGCGGGTGATTCAGGTGCCGTGAACGATCCCGAGTTCATGCAGCAGGTTGAAAATTTTGCCAACTGGTATCGTGAGCAACCCGGAGTGGTTTTTGTCTCGTCGTATACCGACATGCTGAAGCAGTTGAATCGCAACATGCATGCCGATGACGAAAAGTTCTACGATGTGCCCAAGGAGCGTGAGCTGGCCGCCCAGTACATGTTGCTTTACGAAATGTCGCTGCCCTACGGGCTGGATCTGAATAACCAGATCGACGTGGACAAGTCTGCGACCAAAATGTCGGTAAGCAGTCGCACCATGTCAGTCAACGAAGTGCTGGCGACCGAGGAACGTGCCCAGGCGTGGCTTGCCGCCAACGCGCCCCTGATCAAGGCCGAAGGCTCCGGTCCGCCGGTCATGTTCAGTCACATTACTCAACGCAACATCAAGAGCATGATTGGTGGCACCACCATCGCACTGTTTCTGATTTCACTTATTCTTGTTGTCGCGCTGCGTTCACTCAAGATGGGTCTTGTCAGTATGGTGCCGAACCTCGTGCCCGCCGGAATGGCGTTTGGCATGTGGGGTCTGCTCGTGGGGCAGGTTGGGCTCGGTGAGTCTGTCGTCACCGGCATGACGCTCGGTATTGTTGTCGACGACACCGTTCACTTTCTCAGCAAGTATCTGCGAGCCCGTCGCGAAAACGGTCTCAGCGCACCCGACGCCGTCAGATATGCGTTCAAGACCGTGGGCATGGCGCTGTGGGTCACGTCGTTCGTGCTGGTGGCCGGATTCCTGATACTGACCTACTCGTCGTTCAAACTTAACTCGAATATGGGATTGATGGTGGCGATTACGATTGTGTTCGCCGTGATCGCAGATTTTCTGTTCCTGCCGCCACTTCTGATGAAACTTGAGGAAAAACTAAATGGTAAAGCGAAGAAAACTGATACCGGCGTTGGCAACGCTGATACTGCTCGCGCCCCTGGCTGAACTTCAGGCTCAATCACCCGAAGAAAAAGGACTGGAGATCGCGAAAGAGGCGGAACAGCGTGATAACGGCTGGGGCGATCAGGCCTCCGAGATGGTCATGATCCTGCGTAACAAGCAGGGTCAGGAGAGTTCGCGCACCATACGCGCCAAGACACTTGAGGTCGCCGGTGATGGTGACAAGAGCCTGAACATTTTTGACGAGCCTGCCGACGTCAAGGGAACGGCGTTTTTGACGTTTACCCATTCGACGAAGCCTGACGACCAGTGGCTTTATCTGCCGGCGCTGAAGCGCGTCAAGCGAATATCTTCGAGCAACAAGTCCGGTCCCTTTATGGGTAGCGAGTTTGCGTACGAGGATCTGGCATCCCAGGAGCTCGACAAGTACACGTACCGGTGGCTGAAGGATGAGGAGCTTGAGGGACGGGACAATTTTGTCCTCGAGCGCATACCGACCTACAAAAAATCAGGTTACAAGCGCCAGCATATCTGGATCGACAAGGAAACCTATCGTCCGGCCAAGATTGATTTCTATGATCGCAAGGACGCATTGCTCAAGACGCTGATGTTTCTGGAGTACAAGCAGTATCTCGACAAGTACTGGCGTGCGCACAAGTTCGATGTAGTCAATCATCAAACCGGCAAGAGCACGGAACTCAACTGGAAGAGCATCAAGTTTGGCAACGGGTTTACCGACCGTGACTTCGATCAGGCGAGTCTCAAGCGGGTCAAATGATGAGCGGGGCGTACTTCAAACCAAATCGACTTAATCGCTGTCACCGGGTAGCTGCCGTCGTCTGTTGTGCTTCGATGCTGTTCGCGAGCGGTGTGCACAGTGCTGACTGGCGCGGCGCCGCCGACCTTGAGTTTCGCTGGTTTGCTGACGACCCCCTTGACCCGCGCCAGCCGAGCGATAACTTTTCGGCGAGTTTTGAGCCCGAGTTCAATCACAGCTGGAATGACGGTCGTGATTCTTTTACGTTCCGGCCCTTTGTTCGAATTGATCAGCATGACGATGAACGCACCCATGGTGACATTCGCGAACTGGCATGGATTCGCGCCGCCGATGAGTGGGAATTGCGTGTGGGCATTCGCAAGGTCTTCTGGGGTGTAACCGAAGGTCAACATCTGGTCGATATCATCAACCAGACTGACGGAGTCGAGAATCTCGACGGTGAAGACAAGCTTGGCCAGCCGATGATCAATTTCGCGGTCATCAAGGACTGGGGGACGCTGGACTTTTACGCACTCACGGGATTCAGAGAACGAACCTTCGCAGGTGCCGAGGGGCGCCCGCGAAGCCAGCTGCTGGTTAACACCAGCGCCACGACATGGGAGTCTGACGCGGAGGATTCCAGAATTGATCTCGCGCTGCGTTACAGCCATACGGTTGGGGATTTTGATATCGGCGTATCGCACTTTCGCGGCACGTCGCGCGATCCACGATTTAATCCCGTGGTCAGTGCAACAGGTGAGGTTCAGCTCGCGCCGCACTATGACGTTATTGACCAGACGGGCATAGATATTCAGGCGACGCGAGACGCGTGGCTGTGGAAGCTCGAGGCGATACGGCGTAGCGGTCAGGGCGACACCTACTGGGCCGCGACTGCCGGATTCGAATATACATTTTTCGGAATATTCGATTCGGCGGCCGATCTCGGCGTCCTGTTCGAGTATCTGTATGACTCACGGGGCGCCACCGCGGCGACTCCGTTTGAAGACGACGTTCTCGTGGGTGCACGACTGGCGCTTAACGACACTCAGAGCACAGATTTGCTGTTTGGTGTGATCGTCGATGCCGATGGCGACGCGCGCTCTTACAGTCTCGAAGCCAGTCGACGGATCGGGGACAGACTCAAGTTCTCGCTGGAGGGACGTGTGTTCTCGGGCATCAGCGAAAACGATGCACTGTATGGCTTTCGCCAGGACGACTATCTGCAGCTGACGTTCGGCTGGTTCTTCTGACAGTCAGCGAGGGCAGGGCGAGCTCTGGCAGTACGTACCGGTCGCTTGCCTAGTCGTTGTCGACGCCCATCAGGGTGCCGCCGGTGAGCAGGGCCTTGCGCAGACTGCGTTTTTTCGATTCTTCATCCATCGCTTCATCACCGACTTCTTCTGAAACCGGCGCTGACGAGTCGGGCGGTGTCTGAAATCCAACCGTGCCGTCGTCATTTATTGGCGGCAGATCCTCGTTTTGGCTGGCGCTGTCAGCGGGCGCGACCTCGTCGTGAGAATCCCAGATCGTCTGTTCCGGGGTGCTCTGTGCAGAATTGCCTGAGTCGGCATCCCGGAGTTGATGGTTTTGGGATTCCTGTTCGGATGTAGCTTTCGGCTGACCGGGTACGCCCAGAGACGGTTCGATGCGGCCATGAACATCATTGTCACGGTCGACGTGCAGATTGAGACTGGGTCTGTCATTGCGAGTAGACGCGCCCGCAGCGAGTGAAGCTGCCGCCGGTGCGAGTTTCGGTATTGGCATCGGCTCGTTGTGCCGCGGTGGAACGACAACGTTTACCGTTGCCGCCCGGGAGCGCTCACGTGGCTCATCGAGAACGATACGCGGCGAATCGGCGTCAACATCTGCGGCCGGTCGAACCGGTGGAGCCTTTGGCTGCGCAGGCGCGGCAGGTTGTGGCGCCTTTGCGTCGTTGCCTGTGGCATCGCTGCCAAGGTTGGGCGGATTGAATCGACTGTCGTCGACTGAGCTTTCCGTTTTTGGCGTCGCGATTTTGACCTTCGTATGGTCGAAGTCCGTATGGTCGAAGTCGTCGGCTTTCGCGGCGATGTCGTCAGCGCCCGGGTCTTCTGCGAGCTTTGATGATTGAGTGGCGGCTGCGTCAGCGCTGGCGTCAACGATATCGTCGCGTGCGTCTTTGGCTGCCACGGTGGCGCCAGCTGCCTCGGTCGCCACAGGTGCGGCGGCGGCTATCGGGGCCGCTGCGGTGTGGGAACGATTCTCGAGTTCCGTGACCTGCTTGCGCAGTCTTTTTATTTCTTTTCTGCTGCCGAGGGTGCTGATCAAAGCGCCGATCAGACCAACAAATAGCCCGACTGCAAAAATCACAGATCCATGTACGAGATAATTAAAGTCTGTCATCTGCCAATAAATCTAAATTCACAACGCCGTTCCGGCACGTTTGGTCATTTCTGAATGTATCCAGATTTGATCGCACCCGGCGAAACTGATCGCACATCCTGAATGATCAGATCCGGAGCCAGATCCGGATTTTCATTCCAGAGTTTGATCGTTCACTGCGCCATACGGTTCACCAACCCGTGGGATGCAGCCCGGACGAACTCGCGGCTGTTATCTTCAGTCTGGCCCGGCAGCGCCCAGACGCAAGTTCTGCCGACGACTGCTTGGGGCGACAGTATCAGCGTTCGAGCCGAATAACCGGTGCTTTGTTACTCAGTCCCCCCGCCAGCACCTGTCCTGCCGTGGACTCGCGGGGTGTCGGAGATTGCTCGCGGGATCCCGGCGAAATTATCCGCCCGGACTCGAATGGCTGCTTTTTGACGATACGAGTGGTGTTTTTGATGTCGTTTACGGCGCCGTTTGGCGTGGATATTCGGTTCTGCACGGCGCTGTTGCCGCTGGTCGGCTGTGAAGATCGTGCGGCTGGCACGGCACGTACAGGTTCGCCTGCATTCGAATCGTTTGAGGCGATGGTGGGAGTACTTTTTACTACTTTCAGTTCACTCGCGGTTCGCGCGGGGGCTTGCGCGGTATCGGCCGGGGCGGGCCGGGTCCGCGATGGAGTCGACTCAGCCGGCGTCGGTTTGTCCGCCTTTGGCTGTGCAGATTCCTTCACGAGGCCTCGCTTCTCAAGCTCTTCACGCTTCGGCGCGATCACGTCGGCTTTCAGATCATCGATTGCCTGATCGAGTTCGTTCATTTCCGCGCGCATTTCAGCGAGCGCATCGCCGAGGCGTTCGTCAGGGCTGGCGTTTGACTTGCGTGGGAAATTTGTCATCGCGGCATTGGCAACGTCGCCCACGGCATTGCCGGCGGCGGTTGCGGTAGCGAGAATGGGTTTCACCGCTTCAGGGTCGCAGAGCTCAACCGCACCGGTTGCGATTCGCTGATACAGCGCTCGATACTGCTCGGTCGTTTTCTGGAAGACCTCGGAGGTTTCCTTGAAGTGAATTTCGACTTTGTCACGATACTGGTCGTACTCGCCGCGCAGGTTGTCGAACTCAACGCGTTCGCGAATTCGATCACCCTCTGACTGGCGTCGTTGCCCGGATCGCGCGAACGCGTATCCAACGAGCATGCCAATCAGAATGCCGGCGGCTAAAATCGCGGCCACATTGACTACCGATGAAAAGTCCTGCTCCAAGTTCCCTCTCCTTAAAATCTTTGCCCGGAAAAATCATGCCCGGACCTGAGTGCTTCAGTCCGGTGGTCCCGGCGGCTGTGCATGGCAGTGGCTGAATCCGGCCGAATCAAGTCGGATCTATTTCCGAGTCTTTATTCCCCGACGCAGCCCTTGTCCAGGGGGCTCCGGCGCCCGGGCGCCGCGAAGCCGGCCGTGAACTTTACCAAAGCCCAATAATGTGTGCGAAATGGACCCTGTCTGGCGGTCAAAGATGCCGGGATTACGCCATTTTTGAGTCTTCGCGGGTCTTGTGTACAGTCGGGACTTGATTGAAATCACCTTTTTTGGTTAAGCCGCACTTACGTTTTGGCCCGTATTGAGAACAAGGTCGCCGTCATTACCGGAGGAACCCGAGGCCTCGGTGCAGCAACGGCCGCACGATTTGTTGCCGAAGGTGCCCGTGTTGTGATTACCGGGCGCCGCGAACCGCCCGCATCTGTGCCTCCCGCTGACGAAAATGCGCCCAGATTTATCCAGGCCGACAGCTCAATCGTTGAAGATGTCGAGCACGTGATCGCCCGGACCTGTGACTGGTTTGGGGGAATCGACGTGCTGGTGAACAACGCCGGCGTTGAGGTTGAGAAGCGTCTTGAAGCCACAACCGACGCCGAGTTCGACTACGTCATGAACGTGAACGTCCGTGGTGTTTTTCTGTTTACGCGTGCGGTGATTCCCGTGATGCGCGCACGCGGCGGCGGGTCGATCATCAATCTCGGTTCAATCAGCGCAAGCAACGCGGATCCCGGACTCGCCATCTACAATGCGTCCAAAGCGGCGGTACTGGGATTGACCCGAAGCACGGCGGTAGAAACCGGCGTCGATCATATTCGCTGCAATGCAATCTGCCCGGGCTGGATCGAAACCCACATGCTTGATCAGACTTTCTCTCAGGCCTCGAATCCCGATGCGGCGCGGGCCGCGATCACGGATCTGCACCCACTCGGTCGACTTGGGTCCCCTGACGACATTGCCAACACCGCTTTGTGGCTGGCGTCGGATGAGTCGTCGTTTGCTACGGGTCAGAGTTTTACCATTGACGGTGGGCTTGTCGCCGGCACACCCGCTGATCCCAATCAATACTGAGCCGCGACCGGCAAGAGCTATCAGAAGTTGCGTATCACGGTTCAGGGTCAGAGAGAGTCGTTTTCAAGTCGCGGTCAGCAAACACTGCTGGCGGCGGCTCTCGACGCGGGCGCCGACTGGCCCTACGGGTGTCGCGTGGGCATGTGCGGACGGTGTCGCTGTCGAGTCGTTGCCGGTAAAACCCAGGCACTCAACAACTACGAGCCCGTTCTCACCGCTGACGAAATAGAGCAGGGCTATGTCCTCGCCTGCCGTGCAGTTGCGGTCACTGACGTCGAAGTCTCAAGCAGTCATATCGATGAGCTGAACGCCGCTCGTGAGGCGGCGCATCGGGCGACAGTGCATGCGGTGCGGGACTTGACGCCACTGGTGAAGGAACTGCAGATCGAATTTACCGGGTCGGCGCCGGTATGGGAGGCGGGGCAGTACGCCGGGTTGTCCGTACCTGGTCTGGTCGACGCGCGTAATTTCTCATTTGCCAGCGCGTGCCGCGGGGACGGTTTTGCGACATTTATTATCCGTCACTTTGAAGACGGTATTTTCAGCCAGTGGTTGACCCGTGACGCCGCCCGGGGCGCCGCGCTGACCGTTGGTCCCCCAAATGGCCAGTACCACCTCAGGCAAATTCCTGATCCGCTGCTATGCTTTTGTGCAGGGACCGGCATTGCGCCGGTTCTGGCGATTCTGGAAGAAATCGTCAGTGGCGCGTTTTCACCACGGCAGTGTCGGGTGGTCATCGCGGCACGGGATAAAGCGCATCTGGCAGGTCTGGACCGGTTGCAGGATCTGGCCACTCGCTGGCCGATCGCGGATGGCCTGGAGCTGGTTTTTGTTCTGTCGAGGCAGTCAGATCCCGTGCCCGACGCTCTTCACGGGCATCTGTTTGACCACTTTGAAAGGCTGGTCGAGGGGTACGGCAACGCGACGGTACTGATCGCAGGTCCACCGGGGCTGGTCGAGGCGACCGAGCTTGGATTACTCAAATCCGGCTTTCACGGGGATCAGCTGATCACAGACCGTTTTTTGCCTGCCTGGGCCTGAAAGCGCAGAAACTCGCCGGATTTGACCGGTGTTTTCGTCGCCTGTTGCATGAATTCACATTAGAAAAAGGCGCTAGATAATTGATTTTGCTTTTTTCTTTGTGACACTATAGCAGGAATTGGCCGGCTATCAGAGATTCTGATGGCCGCTCGCGCCCCGAGCCCTGGGGTGATGCATGGACAGATCGGTTTCCACGGGTGGGGACCAGTCTCTTCGGGAAGGGTGTGAAGTTCGGATGACTTTGAGGAATGGACTAATGAGATTGAATGCTAAGACACTGGCCGCCGCAGGCGCACTGCTGGTCGGATTGCTTGGAGCAGGCATTGCGCCTGTCGCCAACGCCCAGTGGACCAACCTGTCGCGGTTGGGAACTGGCGATGCGGTTTGCCCCGGTGGCGTCGAATCATCGGCCGATCTGCAGCGATGGTTTGCCGGTAACAGGGCGACCGTACAACAGATGTTTCAGGATGCCGGGTTTACCGGTAACACTGACGCCATCATGTCCAAAGTCGCGAGCGGTGACTTCACAGAGATGGTGATTACTGCCGGGACGGAAATGCAGTGGATGGGTCGGCGCAAAAACGGCCGCCCAACCGTCAAGGACAAGGTTCGCTATGTTGGCAAGAAGGGCGAGCCGGGTATTGCCCTGCAGGTTGTCGAAGGTTGCGAAGTACACGACGTCATTATTCCACTGACGTGCTGCAACGTAGCGCTTGTCAAAACTTCTCCGTTACCCCCGCCGGGAACGCCGAGTCTGGATGTTCAGCCGCCAGCCAGCTGTGACGGCGGTGTTGCGAACGTGACGGCATCCAGCGCCGAAGGTTCCAACGTCGAACTGACGATGATCGGCCCGGATGGCGGTGAGCAGGTTATTTCTGCCGGTGCGATCGATCTTGTCGGAGCCGGTGACTATCAGATTCGCGCCAGCGCCGTCAGCGCGTGTGGTGCTCGCTCAGCACAGCGTGCCGTCGCACGATTCAATGTGAACGCGTGTCCGCCACCGGCACCGGCCCCAACGCCTGTTGCCGAAGCGCCGAAGCCCGCGCCGGCTCCTGTGCCAGCGCCACCAAAAGCGCAGCCTGAGCCGAAGCCAATGGCCAAAGCACGCGCGCTTATTCCGTTCATGGCAGGTGCGATTGGCGCCCAGAGCCGCACACGGGATCTGTGCTACTGCATCAAGGATCAAACCGAAGGCCTGATTGGTGGTCGCGGCGGTCTCATGTATCCGATCACTGATCGTCTTTCAGCGTTCGGCCAGATTGGCGCATTCGCAAACACCGAAGACAGCAAGTGGAGCACGCTCCATGCAGACGTCGGTCTTGAGATGAAAATCGGTCAAAGCGGCTTCATCGGCGGCGGCGTCGGTGTGTGGGATCTCAACAACAGTCTTTACCGCGATCCGACTGCATTCATCCATGGTGGTGTAGACACCCCGTGGAAGTTTGGTGACGGCACGGTGCAGTGGTTTATTGAAGGCCGCAAGTGGCTTGATGAAAACTGGGAAGAAACCGAGTACGACAACGACTACTCGGGTTTGACCGGACTGCGGGTGATGTTCAAGTAACGCCTGCCCGACAGCAGTTCAAAAAACGCGCACTTCGGTGCGCGTTTTTTTTTACCTGATGCCTGTGCGCGGAAAGTTCGGTGTTCCAGTTTCAGCTGTCAGTGTCGGCACCCGTCAGCCTGTCGTACACACGATAGATGCCCTGATTGCCAAGCCCGCCTTCGCCGTGGGCGCGTGCCTCAAGGTACAGCTGGGTGGCAAGTGATGCACCGGGCAGCGGAAGGTCCTGCTGAAACGCGAGCTCGCTCACCAGGCGCAGGTCCTTGAGCATCAAGTCGATGCGAAAACCGGCCGTCGCGTCACCGTCAATCATCTGTGTTCCAAGATTCTCCAGCATCCATGAATTGGCCGATCCGCCCATGAGAACGCGACGCAGCTTTTTCAGGTCGAGGCCGTTAGCGCGGCCGAGTGCGATGGCTTCGCTCACGGCCTGGAGGTTCATCGCACAGACAAGCTGGTTGCACAGCTTGGTGGTCTGGCCAGCGCCAACTTCGCCGACGTGCACGATGGTTGAGCCCATCAGCTCAAAGACTGGCTTGGCCGTAGCAAAATCTCTGGTGGATGCTCCCGCCATGATCGACAGCGCGGCATTTTTGGCGCCGGCAGGTCCTCCGGAAACCGGTGCGTCAATGAAGCCTATGCCTCGCGCATCCAGTGCGGCACCGATCTCACGAGTCGCAACCGGGGAGATCGTGCTCATGTCGATGACAAGCTGACCGGGCGAGAGCGACTCGGAAATTTCGTCGACAACAGATGTGACGTCGGGAGTGTCCGGCAGCATCAGGATAACGATCGGTTTTTCGGCCGCCGCGCCTGTCGCGTGTTCGGCCAGTTCGATCTCCGAATCGCGCAGGGGTGCCAGTACTTTCGGGTTTTTATCGTACGCGACAACACGATGTTTGCTGCACAGGTGCGTGGCCATGTCGTAACCCATGGTCCCGAGCCCGATAAATCCGATGTCAGGCGCAGAAGAATCGCCAGTCATAGTGTTCTCCAGTCTAGTTCGCAGCCAGCATACTAAACGCCGCGCGCCAGTGTCTGAAAAGCCTGACGACTCCGGTATCATTCCCGATCATGATAAACAGACCGTGTGGTCAACAGGTGTCGATCAATGAGTGAAAGTATCCGGACCCGGCGCGAAGGTGGAATTCTCGAGGTAACCCTTGATCGCCCCAAGGCGAACGCAATTTCGCTGGAGGTCAGTCGCGAGATGGGGCAGGTGTTTAAGGGCTTCAGGGACGACGAAACCCTGCGTGTCGCAATCGTGACCGGCGCCGGGGAGAAATTTTTTTCCGCCGGCTGGGATCTGAAGGCCGCGGCTGATGGTGACGCTGTAGACGGTGACTACGGCGTTGGCGGATTCGCAGGACTGCAGGAGTTGCGTGATCTCAACAAACCCGTGATCGCGGCTCTGAACGGCATGGCGGTGGGCGGGGGATTTGAACTCGCGCTGTCCTGCGACATGATTTACGCCGCGGACCATGTCACGTTCGCGCTGCCGGAAATCAGGGCGGGGACACTCGCCGATGCCGCAACGATCAAGCTACCCAAGCGAATTCCGTATCACGTCGCCATGGACCTGCTGTTTACGGGGCGTTGGATGGACGTTGACGAAGCTCATCGTTGGGGTCTTGTGAACGAAATCTGCAGCTCGGACACCGTGCTGGAAAAAGCGTGGGAGACAGCGCGGTTGCTCGAGAGCGGACCACCGCTGGTATTTGCCGCGATCAAGGAAGTCGCTCGTGAAGCCGAGGGCGAGAAGTTTCAGGACATCATGAACAACGTCACCCAGCGCAAGATTCGCACGGTCGATGTGCTTTACGACAGCGAAGACAACCTCGAAGGCCCCAGGGCGTTCGCCGAAAAGCGCGACCCGGTGTGGAAGGGCAGGTAGACGCGGCCGTCTTTCGGTACTCACCGACTTTGCCGGTGGCGCCTAGTCCCTGAAGATGCGATCACCCTGTTCTTTGATGATCTGGCGCGCTTTTTGAACAGTGTGGTCGCACGCAGTCTGGAAATCACCATGCGTGTCCGCCCGAACGAAAGCGTGCTCTCGGGTTTCGCCATCGATCGTTTTGCTGATCGTGCCGGCAATGTAGTACTGGCCGGATTCCATGCGCGGCACGGGCGTGATCAGATAGCCGTCATGTTCGACGGCTTCTCCTTTTTGCACCGCGTCGGCTTTGCTGCCGCCGAGCTTGCCAAAGAGTTTTCCCAGAACCATCGCAGTCTCCTTCGCTCGGCGTCCGCGCTCAGCTGGCCTTGGCTTTGGCGACCGCCTTGCCCGCGGCCATGCCGGCGCCACGCCCGAACACGGCACCCGAGATCAGTCCCGTACCGCCGGGGTAGTTGAAGTAGAAAATGCCGCCGACCATTTCGCCTGCGGCGTATAGACCCGGTATTGGCTGCATCTCTTCGTCCATGACCTGTGAGGTTTCGGGTTCGACGCGAACACCGCCAAACGTGAAAGTAACGCCGCAGGTAACCTGGTAAGCCTCGTAGGGTGGTTTGTCGAGTGTGTTGGCCCAGTTGGACTTGGGTATTTCCAGGCCTTTGGTGCAGCGACCGTCTTTGACGTTCGGGTCATAGGGAATGTCGGTCTGCACGGCCGCATTGTACTCTTCGACCTCCTTGACGAAGGTGTCAGCGTCTACGCCCTCAAGCTTCTCGGCGAGGCCCTCTATCGTGTCGGCCGTCACCTTGGTCACGCGCTTGATTCGATATTCGTCCCGCAGGATTCCGGTGACCTTCTGATCGAAGACCTGCCAGGCAAACTGTTCCGGCTGGTTCAGGATTACGCGACCGTACTTGGCGTACGTGTAGTTGCGAAAGTCGGCGCCCTCATCAACAAACCGCTTGCCGGTTGCGTTTACCATGATGCCCCACGGATACGAGTGTTTCTGGAAGTTGTCGCCCACGGTCAGATCGCCGAACTCAGGTGCGTTGGCATCCCATCCGACCGCGTGACATCCCGACCAGTTGCCGTAGGCGCTGGCACCGACATTCAGTGCCATCTTGATGCCGTCGCCGGTGTTAAAGCGTGTGCCACGCACTTTTGCAAGCTCCCATCCGGGCCCCAGATAGCGTGTGCGCCACTCGGGGTTCGATTCGAATCCACCGGCCGCGAGCACGACTGCGCGCGCGCTGATTTCAACGATCCTGCCGCCGGTTTTAACGCGAACACCGCTTACGGAAAACCCGTCGGAGATCAACTCGATGGCGCGGCTGTCGTACTGAATGTCGATACCGGATTCCCTGGCCATCGCGGTGTGCTGGTCGACCAGTCCAGGTCCACCGCCCCAGGATTCGAGAACCAGACCACCCCAGAAGACAAAGCGGCCGTCCACCTTGAAGGCCTGGCGGCCGTAGATCGGTACAAAACGCATCCCGCGGCTCTTCAGCCACTTCATCGTTGGCAGACTTTGATGAACCAGGCGTTCGCAAAGTTCCGGATCAGTCCGGTATTGGGTGACGCGAAACATATCGTCATAAAACTGATCGGTTGTGTAGGTGCCAAAGTCCGTGGTGTCGAGTTCTTCGGGCGTGAGGTCGACCAGTTCCTTCAGGTCTTCAACGCCGTCGAAGGCGAAGCGAATCGCGCCCGCGGTGAACCGCGAGTTGCCGCCGCTCTCGTCGACGGAGGCGCGCTCCAGAACGAGCACGCGTGCACCTTCTTCCTGGGCCGCGAGCGCCGCACAAAATGCCGCGTTGCCGCCGCCCACCACTACTACGTCATAATCCTGATCTGCCATTCGGTCTGTCTTCCTGAAGTTTCAACGTGCTTTGACGGCACTCATTTATGTTTTGTGTTCTAAACCGTCAGCCTGTGCCTGACCAGACTGACTCGGGTACGTAAACGACGCCGTCCATGATCTTTCTTGTTGTGCGCAGAACGCCGGCGGAATGAACCTCCATGAGGGATTCAGCACCGGGTGCGTTGATGGTGACATCCATCGACACGTCGATCATTCCGCTTGGATGCTCGATTGCACAGCGGTTTGGCGTGTCACTGTCGTGGCGCGATACCTGATGTACGACAGATCCGGGAAGGGTCGATGCGCATGCGATGCAAAGAGAGCCCGTCACCGCGTAGGCCGCATGGACTGCCCAGGGTGTGAAGTATCGAGAGGCCAGCGTGCCGCCTTCGCGAGGTGGGGCGACAAGGCCAAATTTCGGTACCACGCTGTCACTGATATCGCCCATGCCGACCCGGGTCGCCATCTCCTGGCGGATGCGCAGCATTCGGTCCATGAATAACGTGTCCGCTTCGATTTCGGCTTCGGATTCATAGCCGGTTTTCCCAAAGTCCGAGGCTTTGGCGATGACCATGGGCATAGCGGCGTCGTAGAAGGTCACCTCGACGCCGTCGACTTCATCGACGACATTGCCGGTCGGCAACAGCTTGCCGGTCACGGCGCCGGCGATTTCACGCATTTGCAGGTCGACCGGCGCCGCGGTGCCGTCAACGCCGTCGATACGTGCGTCACCGTCGAAGTTGACGATGCCGTTGGGTGTCTGAACCCGGGATTCGATCAGTGCTCCGGTGTTGACGTTGCGAATTCTGACTGTGGTGACGCCGTTGTCCGCGGCGACGAGGCCCTTGTCTATGGCGTAGGGGCCGACGCCGGAGAGCATATTGCCGCACGAAGGCTTGGTGTCGACCACGGCCTGTCCGACGGCGACCTGGGCAAAGAGATAATCGACGTCCGCCCAGTCGTGATCCGACCGGGAGATGATGGCGACTTTACTCGTCAGCGTCGTGTTGCCACCGATGCCGTCAATCTGTCGTTGACCTGGTGATCCCATCACGCTGAGAAGTACCGCATCCCGGGTGGCCACATCACCTGGCAGGTCATCGGCCATAAAGTAGGGGCCGCGGGAGGTGCCGCCTCGCATAAACGTGCACGCTATCGCCGTTTGCATGTAGTTCCACCTGGATGTCCGGACAACTGTTGCAAATACTGCCATGAACCCTCTCGGTTGACGCGACTTCCTCAACAGGTGAAATCATCCCTTCAGGGCGCGGTAACATCCCGTGAACCGGTCATGAGGCCCGCTCCATTCGGGTGGTTAGCCACAGGTGGTCGGTCAGGGTTTTCAATCTGCCGCATTCAGGCGTCGGGCGGGTAAACGATCTATCAAGGTATTTTTGATGACAGACGACATTGCTTTTAACCGGGAACACAAATTCGAGTACGGGGTGCTGGAAGATCTGACACCTTCACTGCGGCGTCTCACCGCTCCAAATCCGAGTCCGTTTACGTTTCACGGAACCGGCACCTATGTGCTCGGGCGCGGGAACGTTGCGGTGGTAGATCCAGGTCCCGCAATTGCCACGCACGTCGACGCGCTGCTCGAGGCGCTGCAGGGGGAGACGATCACCCACATACTGGTTACGCACACTCACGTCGATCATTCACCGGCGTGCGCGCTGCTGCAGCCCCATGTCGATGCCAAAACCTATGGCTACGGCCCCCACGGACAGGGCAAGTTTGAACAGGGTGTTCAGATCGAGGAGGGTGGCGACATGGATTTCACTCCCGACGTAACCGTTCGACATGGCGACGTCATCACTGGTGATGGCTGGAGTGTCGAGTGCGTCTACACGCCAGGTCATACGTCGAATCACATCTGCTACGCGCACCGGGAAGAAAAGGCGCTGCTATCGGGCGATCACGTCATGGGCTGGTCAACCAGCATAGTGTCACCGCCGGACGGCGACATGGGTGACTACATGCGCAGCCTGGAGCTGCTGCTTGAGCGTGATGACGAGATTTACTGGCCAACTCACGGCGCGCCCATCACCAATCCAAAGCCATTTGTTCGCGCATTTCTGGTCCATCGACGACTGCGCGAACAGCAGGTGACTCGCTGTATTGAAGACGGTGTCGACACAATCGAGAAGATGGTTCCCGTCATGTATGTCGGTCTCGATGAGAGACTGTATCCAGCTGCGGCGCGATCTGTGTTCGCGACAGTTCTGTACATGGTTGAGCGAGGGGATCTGAGACACGACGCGGAGCTGACGGTAGATGCCGCATTCGCCCTGAACTGAACAAACTGAAAAGACTAGTTCGCGAGCGCCGTCCAGAGCAGGCGGATCGCGAACGCACTCAGCGTGAGTTTGAACAGGATCTTGAAAGACTTCTCGGGCAGCCAGCTCAGAATTCTCTTGCCGATCAAGGTGCCGATGAATCCTGAAATCACCATCGCAATCACAAGCGGCAACCACTCACTGAATGCGAAGCCAAGAAATCCGAAGGCGACGACCTTGAGACCGTGCTGAATGGTCATGGCCGCGCCGTGGGTGCCGACGACACCCATCTTGCCGAGGGTCTCGTGGTTCCAGAAAGCGCCCAGCAGAGTGCCCGTGGCCCCGACGAACATGGTTGCAAATGCAGCGAGTGCGCCTACCGGAAGAAATCCCCACTCGGGGATTGCGCTGGCTTTGAACTTGGGTGTCCACAGTGACCAGAGAATAAACAGCGCGAGTATGATTTTCAGCGTGTTTACCGGCAGCGAGACAAAAAACAGACTCGCCACCACAATGCCGATGACGGTGCCAACCGTGAGCCAGCGAATCATCGACCACCGCACGTGCTCGCGCATGATGAACGCGCGGCCGGCGTTGGAGCCGAGTTGAACAACGGCATGAATCGGCAGTACGACGATAGGCGGCAGCAGGTTCAGCATGATCGTCAAAAGTGACACACCGCCACCAATGCCAAGAGCGGCCGTTAACGCCGACGTCAGCGCGGATGCGGCAATCAGTACACACGTCCAGACGATCGTAAGCTCGCCAGGCGTCATCCATGAGTTGATAAGATTTGCCACGGTCTGAACCGGTTGTTAGATACGTTTGATAAAAGGCTTTTTGTTTTTCTGGGTAAACATCGTGTTGCCTACCCAGTTGGGGTCTTTGGAGTCCAGCATCTCCGTCAGCTGTTCGAGCATGTAGCGCGTGACGACGCGCATGTCGAGGTCTTCAGTTTGCTTTATCGTGAACCACTGAAGGTCAATCAGTTCTCCGTTTCCTTTTACAGGCTGCTTCAGGTCGTCTGCACACGCTGCAAAGAAGCGGGCATGAAAACGAATAGGGCGGTAGGTTGGCGTGATCGCGCGGCCGATGTATCGCAGAACCGCAAGATCTGCGGATTCGTTCAGTTCCCGCAGTGCGCGATAGCTGTCGTCCTGCACTTTGCCCGGGTCACCGGGCTGCGTGATGCGTAAACCGGTTTCCTCAAAAGTTTCCCTTACGGCAGCCATGCCGAAAGCGCGAGCGCGGGCGTGGCTGTTGCCGACGGCAAGCTTTGACGTGAATTCACGATTCAACGGTGAAGACGGCACCGCCCGGGAATCGGCCGGATCGACCGCGCCCCCCGGATATACCCATACATCGGGCATAAATCGACTCTTGGTCGGGCGCCTGCCAAGCAAAAGTTCGATTTCACCCGCTACACTACGGTAGAGGATCAGGCTCGCGGCATCCCGGGGTTTAACCCCGGTGACGGAAGCCCCGGTTTTGCTTTTTTCGGGGTTAGATTCGGTCTTATTTCTCAAGTTAAACTAGCCCTTGCATCGCCCCTGATAACTAACGGTCTGTGTGTCGGCCTGTCTGAGTCCGCTTTTAAATTCGCTTTTGAATTTGCTGTCGAGTCGGCCTCGCCGAAAGGCAGCAGGAAACCGGTCGAACACTGCGCCAGCGACGATCACCCAATGGCTGATACAGCGCTAAAACAGCGCTAACACATCACTAAAACATCACTAAGACATAGACTGACACATCACCGACTCACTGGCCTGCAGTATTGAACGAACGACAGGATCACAACATTAAGCGAGACGTGTGGATCGGAAATATTTTCAAAGCCGAGACTAACATCGATTG
>CALHMG010000015.1 GCA_938034705.1 uncultured Gammaproteobacteria bacterium | reverse complement strand
TCCAGTCTCGATGAGTGGTTGCGCCCCTACATCGATAAGGTCAGCCACGTTAATCATTTCTCAAAACTTGATCTTGCCGAAATACTGAAATCGACATTGCAGTGGCCGTTGAGCCGCGAGCTTGATGAACTTGCCCCGGTGCGCTTTGAGGTGCCATCAGGTTCTCTGATCAGAATTGACTATGAGCAGAGCCCACCGGTGCTGCCGGTAAAGCTGCAGGAAATGTTCGGTTGCACAGCGCAACCTTCGATCGCCAACGGGGTTGCTCTCACTGTGGCACTGCTATCTCCCGCCGGCCGCCCGGTACAGTTAACGTCAGATATTGCCGGTTTCTGGGACGGAAGCTACGAGGAAGTCAAAAAGGAGATGAAAGGGCGCTACCCCAAGCACTACTGGCCTGACGATCCAGGCGCTGCAAAGCCCTCATCCCGGACCACAAAGCGGCCGGGAAAATAACCCGGGTTGGGTTTGGATTCGAATACCCCCATAGTTACCTCTCTACCTCCTCACCAGTCGATCGCAATGCGAACAAGCAACCGAAGTCTGTTTCTTCGAGAAGACGCCAGACGTTTTCGACGCGCGGCGGTGAAAACAGTTTTGTTTGTGTCTGCGCTCTGGGTGATCTGGCTGGTCGGCGAGTCTTTGGGATTTCGCGCCTACGAATTGGGGGTCAGGCCTCGAGATGCTGCGGGATTGCTCGGTGTTGTCACGGCACCGTTATTACACGGGTCTTTCGGGCATCTGGTGAGCAACTCGCTGCCTTTGCTCATTCTGGGTACGTCGCTCATATATATGTATCCGATTGCGGCTCGAATCGCGATCCCCTTGATTTGGATCGGTAGCGGTTTGGCCGTATGGATCGCCGGCAGAGAGAGTTATCACATCGGCGCCAGCGGCGTTGTCTACGGCATGATGTTTTACATCTTTGTCGCCGGCATGTTGCGCACCGACGTAAGATCACTCGCGCTCGCAATCATGGTGTTCTTTCTTTACGGTGGAATGATCTGGGGTGTCCTGCCTGGCGAAGAGCGCGTTTCGTTTGAGAGTCATCTCGCAGGTGCCGTCATGGGTGTTGTGCTGGCGCTGATATTGCGGGTGCTCGACAGGCCGCTCCCGGAAAAACGATTTTCCTACGAAATTGAAGAAGAGTACGAAGCACGGGCACGCGCTCGCGGCGAGCCGTGGCCGGATCCTCTTGATGGTCTGTGGCGCGAAAACCCTGACGGTGAACCTGAGCCGCATCCGTTGTTCTCTCTTGCACATCTGCGGTCCCTGTTGCGTACGTTTCGTCGCCGCTGAAAGTCGGCGATAGCTCCGGAGTTCCAAGGCGAATCATTCTGCCTTAGCGAACCTTATTACTGCACGCCTGGTTGTCGCAGGCGACGCCAGCCTCGTTGCGGTTCTCAGAACACCGCCACAGGTGATGGGTCATGCGGGTGATATCGCTGCACGTGAAAACAGGAAAAACATCCAGATACACATGCGTGCAATGCATCGTTCAGAACTTCCAGATTTTCGACGTGCGGACGTGTGCTCCATTCCCTCAGCAGTTTCACCTAGTTGTTTGGGCTCAGCGATAGATTTCCCGTATCCCCGCCCAATTGGGCATTTTTGATGCATAGGGGCGTCAACGCACCTGGTGCCCGGTCCAGCCTTGCCGAACGAACTCACACGATATGGCTATTTGGAAATCAGCGACTAATCTGAGTGAAAGATTCTGGTTAGTCAGCAAAGTAACGCGCTGACCTGGCACCGGAACAATTCTTGGTAACAGACCGCTACCGGGTAGGTGGTGTGGGTTGCCTTATTTCAGGGAAAGTCGCCGGAGCTGCGTTCGCACTCTGGAGATTGCTGTGAACGCTGGCTTCGTGAAATCGATGTTGGCGAGTACTTAAGGTCATGGAAAGATGATGCGTAACTCGCGAAGTAAACTTGTTTCTCAATCGGTCGCGGCGTTTGTACTGACGCTTGCAGCAAACATGGTTTTGGCGGCGCCTGCTACTGCCCCCAACACGGAAGTCGTTTTCTCCGTTCATCAGGACGGGACCGGTCCGTTTTCACCCCCGGATGCCAGTGTCGATTGCAGCGCCGGGATCGCTCATCCCATGACGCATACGGCCGGCGCCGACGGCGCGGGCACGGGCTGTGGTGAAGCCAATAACGGCATCGTTCGCACGAACGACAGCATCACCTATCGCGTTGACTGGAACGTCAATGAAATGGACGCGACCGCGGTCACAATCGGCGCGACCTTCCCTGTGACGACCCCAGAGGCCAAATGGGTTGAGATTCCATCCGGTTGCGATGTGGCGTTGTCCAGCATCACGAACAATGACCAAACCCTGACTTGTGTCATTGGGGATCGTCCTGAGGGCAGCTGGGGGACCATCTTCCCGATCGCCAAGATTGATGGTTCAAGAGCTGGCATCGACGGCGAAGTACTCACGCTGAATGCAACTATCGATTCCAACGAAACTGATCCGGTCACGTCCGGCCCGGCGAGTGTGACGATTTCGGCGTCGCCGAATTTTGACTGGCGCAAGGCCAGAGGCTTTATGTACCGGGATGTTGAGCGCCTTTCGGACGGGGCAAACGGATTCGTGGTGGTCTGGCCCATCGTGCTCAAACCTGCAGGCGGCGGACTCAAGGGTGCGGCGCCACTGAGCAACAGCGGTATCACGTTTTACGATCACTTGTTCAACAAAACCGCTAGCGGTTCTGGATCCAGTGGCACGATCGATGCCGAGCTCATTACCAGTGTGACCGCGGCCAACTACACACCGAATTTCGATAACCGAATTTGCGGTGGCTACAACGGCACCAGCACAGAGGAGATGTGGAATTACACCGACCTGGTGTTTGATCCCGAGGACATTCCGTACGGCGTCGCTGGTCTGGGCAACGCAACTAACACTACGCTCGGCGCGCAGGCTGGCGAGACGATTACTTGCACCGATGTGACCGGCGCCAGCACCTATCCGATTATTCAGGTTGACATCGTTGGTCATGACACGTCTGGTACCGTGCCGCTATCAAGCGGCGGGCTGGGCAATGATGGTGCCGTTATCGCTGCGCAGGTGGCATTCTGGTTCGCTGAGGATGAGCTGTTTCCCGGCGGTGCGTCAAACACATACGTGCACAACATTATTTCGGGCACCGACACGCCACTCGCGGACGTTCCGGATCCGATAGACCGACCGAGCGAGCTCGCCGATCCGATCAGTCTGCCGGGCACAGCCAGCGGCCAGGAATCCGATGCAACTAACAATGGCCCGCACACGTACCTCGTGTCGATTCCGCAACCTCCAGGCCCGATGGCCTACCGTCACTACGTGATGTTTCATAACGGGCCCTATCAGGAGATCCAGTTTCCCGACCCCAATCACGGGATGCCGCTGGTGTCGATTGATACCCGCCGCGTGTCCAAGGGTGGATTGGGTATGAACGGTACGTATCTCGACGCCACTGGCGCCGTGCAGGAGCAATGGATTACTGGCACTAACGCGGCGAGTCTGACGTATCCGTGGGGCTGGGAAGGCAAAGTGTCCCGGAACCAGATCATGACTGTTGAGATGGCGGTCCAGACCCAGCAGCAGGACATCGACTATCCCGACGCTCATGAGGAAGAAATTCATGGGTGTTTGTATATTGACGATGCGCACATGAACGTTATTCCAATTCCAGCGAGCTT
>CALHMG010000014.1 GCA_938034705.1 uncultured Gammaproteobacteria bacterium | reverse complement strand
CCCGACACGGCCAAGCGCTTGAGAACCGAAGGGACAAAAAAGAAACGGGTCCCGGACAAGTCCGGAACCCGCTTCAGAATCGGGAGTCGCTTCGCGTCCAGCTGTCGCCTCGGGGCGTGTCAGGGTCAGGATCCCCGAATTGCCAGCTGTCTCCCTACCAAGAGCCCATCTTGGTGGAGTTATTCTGTGCCTGCTGGGACCGAGCGGCTATCACCCGAACGTATGATCTCCAGAAGCGCAGCGTTCACGCCGGATTATCAAGTACTTCCGAGAGCATTCACCGCTGCAGCGAGTTTTTCCAGATCATCCTTCGGAATTTCCTGCATCGGCGGCCGAACACGCGACCACCCGGGATGACCTTGAAGCATTGCCTTGAGTCCCTTCTGTCCGGTTACGAGCGGGTACTGCTCAATGGCGGTGCGCTTGGCGGTAGCAGCGTCCTGACAGTTATCAACGTCATCACTGCCCGCAGCGTAAGCGTCCCACACTTTCCTGATGCCATCGGGGTTCATATTCCCGCTCGCGGTAATGCAGCCAGCCATACCGTCGCGCAGCCCCTGAAGCAGAAATCGTTCAGAGCCCGGGAAGATATTCATACGCGGAAACTTGCGCGTCATGGCAATCATGTTGTCGTAGTTTCCCCCGCTGTCCTTAAGTCCCGCGATCGTATCCGGATAGTGCTCGGACAAAATGGAAACCAGCCCTTCGGTAATCGGGACCCCGGACAGTTTGGGGAAGTGATAGAGAAACACCTGCATCTGATCGCTCTTCACGCGGTCAATAACTTCACCGAAACTTCTGGCCAGGCCTTCGTCACTCATGTCCTTGTAATAAAACGGCGGCAGCATCAAAACGTTGTGGCAGCCATGACTGACCGCATGTTCGGCAAGCGCAATGGAGTCGGTCAACGCGCAGCAGCCTGCGCCAACCATGATGGAATCCGGCGCAATTCCGGCTTTCAGCATTGCCTCAAGCGCCGCCTGCCGTTCAGAAACCGAAAACGATACCGCTTCGCCCGTCGTTCCAAACAGCCCCACTCCGTGACAACCGTCGCTGATGAGAGATTTGCAATGATCCGTCAGCAGTCCCGTATCGATACTGAGGTCACTGTTCAGGGGTGTAAGCGTTGCCGTCCATACACCAGAAGAAAATTGTTCGTTTGCCACGTCTGAAACCTCAATTTTGGACTCGTTAAAATGCAATAGCGCGTGGCGGTTCTGGCCGATTGACCTGCGCGAGCCGGAAAGCGATGACGTCTGAGACCGGACACGCGTCAGACCCGGGAATTAGCCAACAGCGCCACCGGGATGCTAGCAGTCTGGTGCTTCATTGCAACGAATCGGAGGCCGGAGTATGGTCCTCGCGCGTATCATTTTGGTTCAGGATTTTGGCGAAACAGTGACTTTGCGACTCGGTATCGATACAGGCGGCACGTACACCGACGCTGTGCTGATGGAACACCCGGATTCAGCACCGGCGAGCGGAACCAGCGCCAGCCGCGTCGTCGCCCATGCGAAATCTCTCACTACCCGACATGATCTCTCGGTGGGAATCGAAAAAGCTGTTGCTGAAGTCCTCGCGAGCGTCGATGACAGCAAAATCGGACTTGTTGCCCTGTCAACGACACTGGCCACCAATGCCGTCGTCGAAGGCTACGGCGCGCCCTGCTGTCTGGTGTTGATTGGTCAACCCGAGCGAGTCATGGAAAGAGCCCGGCTTGGGACGGCAGTGGGCACCGATCCGGTGGTCAGAATTGCAGGCGGCCACGATGCCGGTGGCCACGAGGCTCAACCACTGGACGTCGAAGCGTTGGAAAACATCGCGCGTGAATACGGCAATCGCGTCTCCGGCTTCGCTGTAGCCGGATACTTCGCGGTGCGCAACACGGCCCATGAACTGAAAGCCCGCGACATTCTCCAGGCAGCCACCGACCGGCCCGTGACCTGTTCTCACCAGCTCTCGGCTGCACTGGACGCACCGAGACGCACTCTCACCGCCCTGTTCAACGCGCGACTCGTCCCGCTCCTGACCGACCTGATCAAAGCGGTTAAGTCGATCATGGCTTCACACCAACTCGATGTGCCGTTGATGGTCGTCCAGGGAGATGGCTCCCTCGTAGCCGCTGAAGTCGCGATCAGTAGACCGGTTGAAACAATCCTGTCCGGACCCGCAGCAAGTGTCATCGGCGCCCACGCCCTTGCGGGTCAAAGCGACGCTATCGTCAGCGACATTGGCGGAACAACGACGGACGTGGCTGTCATTCGCGATGGCCGACCTGACGTTGATGCCAGTGGAGCGACCGTCGGTGACTGGCACACAATGGTTCGTGCCGCGCGGGTACAGACGAGCGGCCTCGGCGGCGACAGCGAAATCGGCGCAGACCATCGAGGCGAAATGACACTTGGACCAAGACGCGCAATTCCGTTGACGATTCTGCATAGCGACGCACCACAGGTCGGCAGTACGCTGAAGGAAACGCTTGGTCGAGACCAGCGATTTCTCGATGGCGCGTTTGGCGTGCGGCTGCGCGAGCTGGATGTCGATCCAGACACGCTGTCATCTCAGGAGCTGACACTCTGGAGAGCGCTTGAAAATGGCGCCGTTGATTTCGACACGCTGTTCGCCGATCCTCGCCAGGAACGTGCCTTTAACAGGCTGCGCACCCGGGGCCTGGTAGCCGCATCAACTTTCACACCCACAGATGCGGCCCATGTGCTTGGTCTGCAGGATGATTTCGATGTAGAGGTCGCACGCGATGGTGCCGAGGTCTGGGCCAGACGGCTTGGCTTCGAGAGCGGTCACGATCTGGCTCGCGCCGTCTATCAGCGCGTTGTGAGAGATTCCGCGCGGGCCGTCGTTGCGGCGGCGCTGAACGCCGACGGACACAACGGTTTCGACGACGACGACTGGTTTGTGGAGCGCAGTCTGAACCCCGAAAACAAGGCGCTCGTTACACCCAGGCTGGCGCTTGGTGTACCCATTGTTGGAATCGGCGCGCCGGCGATCACCTATTACCCCGACGCCGCAAAACTCCTTGGTGCCGAAGCTGTGGTGCCAGAACACGCGGGTGTGTGCAATGCCGTGGGTGCTGCCGTAGCGGGCGTACTGCGACGCCGGGAGATACTGGTCACATCCCCCACCGACCATCACTACCGTGTCCATGCACCTGCAGAACTGATCGAATTTGATAAAATGGATGCCGCGCTGGAAAAAGCGGAGCAGATTGCACGAGATGCCGCCCACCACGATGCGCAAGAAGCTGGCGCGATCAATATCGACATTGAGGTGGTGCGCGAGGAAAAAATCGCACGCGCCCCGGACGGTACCGTCACGTTTGTCGAATGCCGAATTGTTGCTATTGCCCAAGGTGAACCCGCTGTTGTCTGATCGACCTGACTCATCGAACGCCGTCGTCTCATCTTCAGGAGTGGCGTGGATTGATGGAGACTACTGTCCCATCGAGGAAGCCAAAATCTCCGTGCTCGACTGGGGGCTGCTCCGGTCAGACGCCACCTACGACGTGGTACACGTGTGGAAGAATCGATTCTTCCAGCTCGATCGTCATATTGAACGCTTCACGAGTTCCATCGAAAAGCTGCGACTGAAACTCCCGGTTACAGAACAGGAACTCAAAGTAATTCTCGCGCAATGCGTAGACAAATCCGGACTGAACGACGCCTACGTTGAGATGATACTCACCCGGGGCACGTCGCCTGTACCAAGCCGCGATCCTCGAGACGCGGTGAACAATCTCATCTGTTTTGCAATTCCGTTTGGCTGGATCGCCAACGAGGAACAGCGCCAGCGAGGACTGCATGTCAGCATCAGCGACATTCAGCGAATCGCACCCGAGTCGGTGGATCCAACGATCAAGAACTATCACTGGCTGGACTTTGTTCAGGCGCTGCTGCGAGGTTACGACGACGGATACGAAAATGTCATCATGGTTGACGGGCGAGGCAATATCACTGAAGGGCCCGGGTTTAACGTATTCATCGTTGAAGGCGGTGCGGTTTCAACGCCGTCGAGTGGCGTGCTCGAAGGCATCACCCGCCAGACTGTCATCGACTTGTGTATAGAAACTGGAACACCCGTCGAGGTGATGCCGGTTGCAAGCAATCGCGTCCGGACTGCAGACGAGGTCTTCATATCGTCGACGGCGGGCGGCATCATGCCCGTGACCCGGGTCGATGGTGGCGAAATTGCAGGAGCAAATCCCGGCCCCGTAACCCGCAGGCTGCACGAGGCCTACTGGAATCGGCACGAAGACCCCGCCTGGAGTGTGGCGGTAAGTGAACTCTTACGCGCCGGCCCCGACCCGGACGCGGCAACTGGATCGCGGGACGAATCCCGGTAATCATTTTGATTGCGCCCACGACAACTGTGGGTCTAAAGTAGCGGCCGGCGGGAGGTTCACGCCATACCAACAGCCCCCTGCAAGAGGGGCACCAACCGGCCGACTTTATCCTGACGGAGGCGTCGATGAGCGCACCCACAGTAGAAATCACGTCCACAGGACCGTCGACTAAATATACGTTCCTGCTCACCCCGCATTACTCGATGATTGCGCTGGCGAATGCCATTGAGTCGCTGCGCATGGCAAACCGGATGAGCGACCGGGTCTTATACGAATGGCGGACGGTTACGATCGACGGCCAACCGGTCAACGCCAGCAACGGACTGACGCTGAGCATTAGCGGCGCCCTGGCAGAAACGGACAGACCGGACATTCTTTTTGTCTGTGGCGGCGTGGATATCTCACAAGCCGTCAGCGACGACCTCATCGCCGCACTCAAAGGGGCCGCCCAGGCGGGCATCAATCTCGGAGCGCTGTGCACGGGCACCTACATTCTGGCGTCGGCGCAACTGCTCAACGGATACCGCTGCACGATTCACTGGGAAAACATTGCGGCGCTGCGCGAAGAATTTCCTGAAGCCGTGATTTCGGCGGGCCTGTTTGAAATTGACCGTGATCGCTTTACCTGTGCCGGCGGCACTGCCTCTATCGACATGATGCTCAATCTCATTCGAGAAGCCCACGGCCAGGAGTTGGCCACCGTCATTGCCGAAGAATTCATTCGTGAGCGGATTCGTGGTCGCAATGATCGTCAGCGAGTTCCTCTGCGTCATCAGCTTGGCACCAGTCAACCCAAACTGGTTGAAGCCGTATCGCTCATGGAGTCGAACATTGAAGAGCCGATGAGTCTGGACGAGTTGGCCCATCATGTTGGTCTGTCGAGACGCCAGCTTGAGCGCCTTTTTCAAAAGCATCTCAATTGCGTACCTACCCGCTACTATCTTGAGTTACGCCTGCGTCGCGCCCGGGAACTGTTACTGCAAACCAGCAAATCAATTGTCGATATCGCGTTCGCGTGCGGGTTTGTCTCAGCGCCGCATTTCAGCAAGTGCTATCGCGATTTTTTCGGCATCCCGCCTCGTGACGAAAGACGACTGGCCGAACCTGAAATGAAGGCGCAGTCACCAGCCGGCTGACGCGACCTGCAACGAATCCAGTCGCCCACGCGGCGAGGCAGTTTGTCTACCCGGCCCGACGACGGCGTCGGCGACGCCGACCCTCGCCGGTGTCAGCACTCTGGGGTGGCTCGGCAATATTGCGCTCGGGCAGCGCTACTTCCCTCGCGAGATTGGAAAAATCATCCTTGTTGTGAGGAATCGCCATCGCGTCGACAAAGTGCTCCTGAAACTTTGGCTCAATCGCCGTTTCAATTTTCTCCACCTGCCGCACTACATTCTCGATCTCGGATCTGGCCGTTCGATCGAGCAGCGCGACGCGAGCACCGGTGCCAGCGGCGTTGCCAGCGGAGGTGACATGCTCAAGCTCGCAATCCGGGATCAGCCCGAGGAC
>CALHMG010000013.1 GCA_938034705.1 uncultured Gammaproteobacteria bacterium | reverse complement strand
TGGCGGTCAGGTAGCCTGGCTTGGTGGGGTCAGTGGTTTGCGGCTTGGCCGCATCGGAGATCATCCGGAAGCACACCTGGATACCGCCCGTGTCATCAAGCCCGATTTTGCCGGCGGTGTAGTGCAAAACGAAAGACTGGTGGGTTCTGACCTCAACCGGCCCAAGAGGTTCGATCACCGCCGATCCATAAAGGGCCGCATCATCGCCAGAGCGAACGGACGGCGCGTTGTCGCCCACCAGATCGCGGGGAATTGGGCCATGCCAGCTTTCGGTTTTCACGGGATTTGATCCTCCAAGAGTTCAGCGCGCTTGCGCAGGCTATAGACAGTTTTGCTAAAACTATGTAGTTTTAATCAATCTTGCAACCACAACGTAAGAAATGAACAGGAGAGGACTATGACCAGATTGGATCGTCGAGCCGTTTTGGGGGCCACAGTGGCCGCAGTGGCGCTTATGGGCGGGATGACCGCCGCCAAAGCCGAATATCCCGAAAAGCCTGTAACCTTGGTCATTCCCTACAAGGCTGGTGGCAGCACCGAAACTATGGCCCGGGTGTACTCCAAGGCACTGGCCAAAGAACTGGGAGCCAACGTGGTGGTGAAAACCCGCCCTGGCGCAGGCGGTGCCGTGGGCGCCTCTGAAGTGGCCGCTGCCAAGGCTGACGGCTACACCCTGTTGTTTGCCGCCTCCACCTCGCTCATGTGGCCGCCGCTCACCCAAAAGGTGTCCTCTGATCTGGACAGCTTCATCTATGTGGGCCAGATCACCGAATATCAGCAAGCCATCGTGGCCAAGGCCGACGCGCCGTTCAACACCATGGCCGAGCTGATCGCCCATGCCAAAAAGAACAATCTGAACTTTGCCGACCAAAGCGCGATGTCGCGCTCCTACATCAATTTCATTGGCGGCCAGGAAGGGGTCAAATGGACCGGCATCCCCACCAAGGGCGGCGGCGAGATGGTGCCGTTTCTTCTCGGCGGCAAGGTCGACTTCGCTTACTCCGGTGGTATCCACCAGAAGTACGGCGACAAGATGAACGTGCTGGCCTCTTTCCAGGCCAAGCCTCTGGCGCTGGCGCCGGACGCACCGGCTCTGGGTGACCTGTACGGTGTATCCCAGCTCGGCAACGCTGTGATGTTTGCTCCAGCCGGCCTGCCTGACGACATCGCCAAGAAGCTGCACGACGCTGGCAAAGCCGCACTGGATGACCCGGACTTCACAAAAATCCTCGAGAACATCAAGTTCCCGAAGACTTATGTATCAAGCGAAGGTCTCGTAGAGCTGGCAACTGAAAACGAGAAGGCCCTCAAGGCCATGCTCGAAGCAACCAAGTAAGGGTTCGCAAAACCGAGCAGCCACAGGCGCCATCAGGTGCCTGTGGCTTTGGTTTTTTGCGATTCCGTAAGTACTCAGTTTTTACCTGCGACAGACGACACGGCACCGACCCATGAGAAAAACCCATATCGGCACAGCGCTGTTTTTTATCCCTGTCGCTTTGATCTGTGTGTTCTGGCTGATACCCGCCAACACAGTACCGCCTACCAGCGCAGACGATATTTCGCCGCGCTTTGTACCCACCATCGCCATGGCCGTGATCGGTTTCTACAGCCTGATCCTGCTCATTCGCGAATGGCGGGCACCCAAGCCCGAAGACGGTGAACTTGACGAAGAATTTGGCGCGGAAGCGACCGGTGTCGACGCACGGGTTCTGCTGAACACATTGATACTGCTTGTCGTCAGCGCCCTCACCTGGCTCGGCATGAACTACATCGGCTTTGAGCCAACCATGACCGTGTTAATCGCCGTGGTGATGTACTACGTCGGTGCACGCAACTGGCTGACCATCGGCTTGTGCGCTGTCATTGCGCCCATCGTGCTGTCGTTATGTACCTTCCACTTTTTCTCAACCGAACTGCCAGGGTTCTGGAAATAGTGCGGCGTAATCTACGTAATCTACGTAATCTATGTGAGTCGAGTAAGTCGACGATGAGCGAATGAGTGATATGAACCATGGTTGAAATTCTCCCAATGATGGCCGAAGGGTTCCAGAACGCATTCGGCTGGGCCAACATGGGCTTCATCTGCGTCGGCGTAACCCTCGGCATTATTTTCGGCGTTCTGCCGGGCCTCGGCAGCGTCACGGCGCTGGCGGTTCTGGTACCCATCACTTTTTACTTCGAACCCCTGTTCGCGATCGCTTTTCTGGTCGGCATCAACAAAGGCGGCACCTCCGGCGGTGCGATACCCGCGATCCTGATCAACGCGCCCGGCACGCCCGAAGCGGCTGCAACGGCACTGGACGGCTATCCGTTAACCAAAAAAGGCAAACCGGAGAAGGCCATGAAAACGGCGCTGTATTCTTCGGTTTGCGGCGATACTTTCTCCGACCTTGTCCTGATCTGTCTCGCCGCGCCCATTGCAGCGATTGCGCTGAGATTCGGTCCGGTTGAATTTGTCACCATCATCCTGTTTTCATTCACCATGATCGCGGCACTGGCCGGCAAGTCGCTGGTCAAGGGCATCATGGCGGCAGCCCTGGGCCTGTTCCTGTCGATGATCGGACTCGATCCCGTGGACAGCACGGAGCGTATGACCTTTGGCACGCTTGAGCTGTTCGAAGGCATATCGGTGCTGCCCTTCGCGATTGGCACTCTGGCGCTCGGCTCGGTGATTTCCCAGCTGTTTGATATGCGCGAGAAACCTCAGGAGGACCTCGGCGAAAAAATCAAAAGCGTCACCAACTACAAAGACGATAACCGACTTGGCTTTTTCGAATTCTGGGGCACCTGGAAGACGATCCTGCGTTCAGCCTTCATCGGCACCGGCATCGGCATGCTGCCCGGTCTCGGCGTCACGCTGGCGGCCTTTCTGGGTTACGGCTCCGCGAAAAAGGCTTCCAAGAACGGCGACAAGTTTGGTACCGGTGAAGTCGAAGGGATTCAGGCTACTGAAGCCGCCAACAGCGCCGTCGTGGGCTCAAACCTGATCCCGACCATTGCCCTCGGTATTCCGGGCAACGTGGCAGCTGCGGTTCTGATCGGTGCATTCATCATTCACGGTGTCGTACCCGGCCCGCTGATGATTGCCGAGCACGGCGTACTGGTTTACAGCATTTTTGCCTCAATGCTCATGGCCAACGTCGCTCACCTGATCATCGGGCGCCTCGGCATCAATATCTGGGCGCAGTTTGTGCGTATCCCCAAAGCCGTCGTCATGCCGATTGTGATACTGCTGTGCATCATCGGTGTTTTCATTCCGACCAATTCAATGTTCGAAGTCGCGTTGCTGATGATTTTCGCTATCGTCGGCTACCTCATGCGCAAGAGCGGTTTCTCGATCGTATGCCTCGTGATCGGCTTCCTGCTTGGGGAGAACTTTGAGATCTATCTGCGTCAGGCAATTCTGATGAACAACGGCAACCTGGGTGTCCTGTTTACCAGCCCGATCGCCGTATTCTTCATGGCAATGACCGTCTACTTCACCTGGCACTTTGGCTTCAAGAAAAAGAAGCCAAAGAACACCACTGACAGCCAAAAGTCCGCCAGCGCCAAGTAGGTACTTTCAGCAAGGAAAACTTGAGCTTGAGTAAACCGAATCTGCTCTTCATCACGTCCGATCAACAACGCGCCGACTGCTACGGCTTCGAGGGGCGCAAGGTCAGGACACCACACCTCGACGCACTGGCCGCCAGCGGCACCCACTTCAAGAGTTGCATCACGCCGAATCTGGTCTGTCAGCCGTCCCGTGCGTCGATGCTGACCGGCCAGCTGCCGCTGACTCACGGCGTCGCCGACAACGGTATTGATCTGCGACCCGAAGTCGGCGAGCGAAGTTTTGCCACGGCCCTCAGCAGCGCGGGCTATCAGACCGCATTCCTTGGCAAGGCACACTTTTCCACCAGCTTCACCTTCGACGCTACGGGTACGCCGGAGTGTCGGTACAGCGGCGACCAGTATGGCCCTGGCTGGTTCGGTCCCTACATGGGCTTTGAGCACGTTGAACTGACGGTGCTCGGACACTGGTTCAAGGAACACGGCCCCAATCTGCCACCGGCGGGCAAACACTATGAACGCTGGGTGTTCGAACAGGCCGGCACGCCTGCACTGTTCGATGAATGGGCGCGGGAAACCCGACCGGGGAGCGGCGCGGCCCAGACCTGGCATTCAGCACTGCCGCCGGCCTTCCACAACAGCACCTGGTGCGCCGATTCAACCGTCAACTACATTCGTGACCGCGATCCTGACAAACCCTTTTGTGCATGGGTGTCGTTTCCGGATCCACATCACCCTTTCGACTGCCCCGAACCCTGGAGCCTGCTGCACCATCCTGACGAGGTCGACATGCCGGTCGAAGGCACCAAGGACTTTGAGATCAGACCCTGGTGGCACAAGGCATCCCACGAGAGCACACCAGATCTGGCTGACCCGCAACTTCTCGATTTCCGGGCGAAACTGTCGCGTACGCCGGATCAGAGTGAACAACAGCTTCGTGAAATGACGGCCAACTACTACGGCATGATTTCTCTGATCGATCACAACGTTGGGCGAATTCTCGCCGAGCTGGACGCTCAGGGTCTTGCTGACAATACGATCGTTGTCTATTCAACCGATCACGGTGATCTCCTCGGGGATCACGGTCTTTACCTCAAAGGCCCAACTCCGTACGAGTCTTTGCTGCGTGTGGGCATGATCGCGCGCGGCCCTGGTGTTCGCGCCAACGCAGTTGTCACGGATCCGGTCTCAACCCTGGACGTACCCGCAACGTTCTGCGATTACGGTGGCGTGAGCCTTGACGAAGACGCCCAGAGCGAGAGCATAAGGCCGCTGCTGGAAGGCAAAGCCGGGGCAAGCCGTGATGTCGCGTACAGCGAATGGAACGTCAACGCCAGTCGGTGTGGCGTACCGCTTGCACTTCGCACGGTCAGAACCGCCACTACCAAACTGACCATTGAACAGAACTCCGGCGCGGGCGAACTCTACAATCTCGAGAATGACCCGCACGAAATGACCAATCTTTACCGTGAAGGTGATGCATCACCGATGCAACGCGAGCTTGAGGACATGATCAAGGCGCGACCCGGCAAGATACAGACGACCTTCGACGAGCCGGTGGGCATGGCATAAGCGTCATGCCGGACGATCGTCTAAAATGATGCAGACCGATATCGCGACGAATCTGACGAGGACTATGCAATGAAGAGCACCGCACTCAAGGTCCAGCCTGTCTCCGGAGCATTGGGCGCCGAGGTTACCGGCGTAGATGTAAGCGAAGAACTCTCACAGACTCAGCGGGACGCGCTGCATGAAGCTTTCCTTGAGCACAACGTTCTGTTTTTTCGCGAGCAGAACATGACGCCCGAGCAGCATCTGCGCTTTACCCGAATTTTTGGCGAGCCGGACACCTACCCGTTTATGGTCGGGCTGCCCGACACGCCAGAGGTTATCGACATCGTCAAAACCGAGTCCGATACCGTCAACTTCGGCGGCAGCTGGCATTCGGACACGGCCTACATGCCCCAGCCTGCTCTCGGCACGGTACTGCACGCGATCGAGGTCCCCGAATACGGCGGCGACACGCTCTTCGCTAACGCGGCCGCAGCCTATGACGCGCTAACTGACGGCATGAAAGAACTGCTTGACGGTGTCATCGGCGTGTTCGATTCTGACTATGGCTATGGGGGATCCCGGCGAAAGGCTCTGAGCAACCTTGAATTGATGAATGATCGCTACGACGAGGACAGCGAGTCGTACCTGAGCGAACACCCGATCGTCCGCACCCACCCCGAGACTGGACGAAAAGCGCTCTACGTCAGCAAGGGACACACGGCTCATCTGAAGAACATGAGCCATGAAGAAAGCCGTCCGCTGATCACCTATCTCTCGGAGCACATCGTCAAACCCGAGTTTACGTGTCGCTTTCGCTGGCAGAAGGGCTCTATCGCCGTGTGGGATAACCGCTCCACCCAGCACTACGCACTGAACGACTACGGCGGCATGCGCCGGCACATGCGGCGCGTCACCATGAAAGGCGACACGCCAAGATAGAGCCGGTTACTGCAGTCAGGTCGCAGCGGGGTACGTCGTGTAACCCGTTTCATCACCGCCGTAAAACGTTGAGCGATCGTATGGCGTGAGTTCCAGGTTCTGTCTGAAACGTTCTGGCAGATCGGGATTGGAAATAAAGTCTCGCCCGTAGGCAACAAGATCGGCCCCGCCCTCTGCGATCAGCGCGTTACCGCTGTCCCGGGTAAATCCGCCAGCCGCCATCAGAGGCCCGGAAAATTCACTTCGCAGCGTTCGTGCCGCCACGGGCGCGGCGCCGACCTCGTGATCCACGTTGCCGCGAACCCGGGGTTCGATGACGTGCAGATAGCCCAGCTTGCGTGAGTTCATCTCGCGGGCAACGTAGCCGAATGTCGCAGCGGGATCGGAATCAGAAACACCGTTAAACGGGTTCTGCGGACTGATGCGCACGCCGACCCTGTCCATACCGATGACGTCAGCGCAGGCCTCCACAATTTCGATGACGAATCGCGCCCGGTTTTCAACCGAACCGCCGTAGGCGTCCGTTCGATGATTTGAGCCGTCCTGCAAAAACTGATCTGGCAGATAGCCGTTCGCCGAGTGGACCTCGACGCCATCGAAGCCCGCGTCCATCGCGTTGCGAGTGGCCGTGGCATAGTCAGCGATGGTCGATCGGACTTCGGCAAGGTCCATCGCCCGCGGCTGCTCGCACGGAACCTGGGTGCCGTCCGGCAAACGCGAGCCCGCGCCTTTGGGCGTGATGGCGCTTGGGGCCGGTGGCGCCTGTTCGCCCGGCTGCAGCTTGGGATGCGAAGTGCGGCCACCGTGCCAGAGCTGCAGGTAGATCAAACCGCCTTTGGCGTGTACGGCATCTGTTGTTGCACGCCACTGCCGGATCTGACTCGGGGTATAGACAGCGGGCACATTGTGGTGGGGAAAACCGGACGGCGAAATCACCGTTGCTTCGGATATCAGCAGTCCACCCCGGGACGCCCGCTGCTCGTAATATTTCGCCATCAGCTCGGTTGGATTCGCTTCGTCGAAAGCGCGCATCCTCGTCAGCGGTGCAAGGACGACTCGATGTTCGAGCTCAAAAGGTCCGAAGGGACAGGAATCAAAAAGTGAGGTCATCCAGGTGTTCCAGTGTCAGGGTTGTCGGCCGCGCCGATGCGTTGCCGGATAGTACAGCGATTAAGCCTCCCGCCCCGCCTCCCGGCATTTCAGACTGGACTCCGGGGACAAAGCTCTGAGGTCAGGTCCCGTCACTGGCGATCACGCCGGACCCGGGTTCAGGCGTTGATTTGCTTATAGGGCAGCGAGCGCAGGATATCCGGGTTGCTGATGGTCGTCCGTTGCATCAGGCGCCGCGTATTCGCGGAGTCGTAGGCTGTTGCGCGATGCAGCACCGACCGGTTGTCCCAGATCACCACGTCACCATGAGACCAGCGATGTGAGTAGATCCTGTGCTCGGCGGTCGCGTGATCAAGGAGTTCTTCCAGCAGCGCTTCGCCAGCGGCGTCGGACCAGCCAACAATGCGTGCGGCGTGGGCACCGATCAACAGTGATTTGCGCCCCGTCACCGGGTTGGTTTGCACCAGCGGGTGGCGGACCGGCGGGGTAAGGGCTGCTTCTTCGGCCGTAAAAACGAAGCCGACGCGACGGCGCGACACTGAAAAGTCGTGTTCGACGACGAGGTCAGCAACACGCTCCTTCATTTTGTCGTCAAGTGACTCCCAGGCGGCGCGCGTCGAAACGAATTCGGTGTTGCCGCCCTCGGTGGGCACCTCGCGCGCCGACAGTATCGAACAGAGCGATGGCGTTCGTTTGAATGTGCTGTCGGCGTGCCACTGATAGTTGCCCTTCTGATAGTCCATTCGCCGATCGTTAGCCGGGATAATTGTTCCGGCATCAATATCCAGATTCGACTGCCGGGCAAATGGCGTGCCGCTGGCGGGATTGACGCCACGGGTAGGCTCCATCGGACCCCACAGCGTCGAAAACGCAATCTGCTGTTCGTCGTCAAGCACGGGGCCGGGAATGATCAACACGCTGTAGTCGTCCAGCGCTCGGCGCAGCTGGGTAAACGCATCTGTCGTTATCGAACGTGTGAGGTCGACACCTTCGACACGCGCGACAAAATCGCCATGGGGCAAAATGGTTGCCGACATGCTGTTGATGACGCTAAAGCGCTGTAATGGGATCGCCGTTGATGGACTTTGAGCGAGCTCCATCCGGGCCCTTGGGGATATCGCCGTTCAGGGTCACGCGGTAGAACTGACGATCAAAATCGACGTCAAAGATATCTCGCGGCGCCAGGTGCGCAGTCGCGCGATTGTCCCAGAACGCCACACTGCCCGGCTCCCACTTGAAGCGAACCGTCCAGTCACTGCGAACCGCGTGTTCCAGCAGCATGTGCAAAAGCGCTTCGCTTTCGTTGGCCGAGAGCCCAACGATTGAGTGGATAAACGACGGACTGCAGTACAGGACCTTTTCACCGGTTTCGGGATGAACGCGCACCAGAGGATGCTCGGCCTCCATCCAGTTGGCCTCGGCGCCGTCCAGATATTCCTTGCCGTTTTCGGTTTCGGTTGGCATGTGCAAGCGATGCACCGCGGTCAGGGTTTCAAGCCATGACTGCATCTTGGGTGAGAGTTTCTGATAGGCCACCGCCAGATTGGTCCAGTAAGTGTCGCCGCCATACGGCGGCACAATTACGCCACGCAGAATTGAGGCCCAGGGCGGATTGATTGCCGAGGTAATGTCCGTATGCCAGCCCGTCCAGGGTCGGTGCGTGGCCGGGCGCGAGCGTTTTTTACTGTTGGCCGTGCGGTACTTGGCAATCGAATAGATCTCGGGGTATTCGCCGTCACCACCAAACACCACATGCCCGGGTGTGGGATCACCGAACTGGCGCGCAAAGTGAACATGCTGTGCGTGGTCCATCTCCTGATCGCGAAAGAACACGACCTTCCACTGCATCAATGCATCCCGAATGACGGCAACTTCCGCCGCGCTCAGGGGCTCGCGTAAATCCACCCCGTGAATCTCGGCACCGGTATTGACCGACATGGGACGAACCTCAACGTGGCTCGCTTGCTGAGACGCTGACGCATCAATTCGCTGCTCTGACATGAGATAGCTCGCTATTGGCCTTAACTTGATAAAGTGTGCGACTCCGATTTCGGACTTGCAAGCGTTACCCGCTTCGCGGTCCCAACCTGTAAACCGCCCCTCATGCCGGGCGGGTTACTGGACAGTGTTTTATGGCCGTAATCTCGTATCTGAACAGTTTTCCTGCCCCCAACGCGCTGGATATTCTTGCCGAACACCCCCAGCACGAAGTGGTTCGTATCGACGGTACGCGCTCGCTGGATGACTGCTTCAAAGACCTTCAGCGTGCCCACGCCTACCAGTGCGTTGGCGCGCGCGATGAAGTTCCGCCGGGTCTGCTGGTAGATTCTGAATTCATTCGCAAGGCGCCTGAGCTGCTGGTTTGTTCTGCGAGCGGCTCCGGTGTTGATGTGTTCGATATCGACGCATGCACAAACGCCGGGGTGCTTGTGGTCAATCAGGCCGGGGCAAATGCCGAGTCCGTTGCCGAACACGCGCTTGCCATGATGATTACGCTGCAGAAAAAAATGCAGCATGCAGACCGACTGCTGCGCAAAGGCTACGACGGTCCGCGCTCTGAGTTCTTCGGCTATGACCTGCTCGATCGAACCGTCGGCATCGTAGGCTTCGGCAATATCGGCAAACGTCTGGCCGAAATCCTGACAGCGGCGTTTCGCTGCAAAATCCTGGTCCACGACCCGTATCTGGATGCCGAAACGGTCAAAGCGCACGGTGGAGAAAAGGTTTCTTTCGAGGAGCTGCTCGGTGCATCCGACATCGTCTCTGTACACACGCCGCTGACGGCGGAAACCAAATTGATGTTTGACGCCGATGCCTTTAGCGCGATGAAGTCGGGGGCATTTTTCGTTATTACCGCGCGCGGCGGCATCCACGATGAACAGGCGCTGGCACAGGCACTGGATTGTGGACATCTGGCGGGCGCGGGCCTGGACGTGTGGGAAATCGAGCCACCTGCGGCGACCCACCCCTTGCTACAGCTGGACAACGTGGTGTCGTCACCACACGTAGCAGGCGGCACCTTTGACAGTCTGTCGAATATGGCGCGCTTTGCGGCCACGCAACTGCTCGACATATTTGACGGAAAGCCACCGGCACGACCGATCAACCCGCAGGTGTTGCCCCGATTTAGCGAGCGCCTCTACAAGGTAATTTCGTAAATGGTCAGAACTGAAATTTTACCCGGTCGATCAAACCGCATTCCCTTACCCAACGATCTGTTATTCGCAGTCTGGAGAACGAGATGAAAATTCGTGGAGGCGCCCTGCTCGCCAATGCATTCAAGGAAAAAGGCGTTACCCAGGTGTTTACGCTTGCCGGCGGCTTTTGCAACCCGGCACTCGAAGGATTCATGCAAAACGAAATGCCTGTCATCAACGCACCTCACGAACAGGTTGCCGGGCATCTTGCCGACGGGCTGACGCGAATCACCCGCAAACCGACGGTCTGTCTGGTCGGCCCTGAGGGCTTTGCCAACGCCGTTCCGGCAATCATGGAAGCCTGGGGTGAACGCTCACCCGTGATCTTTGTAACGGGTTCGAGCACCCAGAAACGCGAAGGCAGCGGTGGCTTCAAGGAAATCGACGATGTGACCATCGCCGGCCCGCTGACCAAGTACAGCGCGTCCGTCACCTCGGGCGAGCGAATTCCTGAATTTGTAGACCGAGCCTGGAAGATCGCAACCAGCGGTTATCCGGGGCCGGTACATCTGTCGATTCCGGTCGACATTATGTTCAGCAGCTACGAGGAAGACTCCGGACGCGAAGAACGCCCGTTCAGTCGAGAACTGCGCGGTCCGCATCGCGCCTGGCCGTGCCCTGAAGATCTGGAGCACGTGCTTTCACTGCTTGCCAACGCCAAGCACCCGATGATTATCGGTGGGCACGGCGTCTGGTGGTCCGGCGCGGAAAAGAAACTTGAGCAGGCAGGTCGCGTCCTCGGCATACCCATATTCAACGTGCCCTATCACCAGAAGCTCATCGGTGAAGAACACGAAGCCTATATGGGCCTTGCTGACGTACACCAGTACCCGCCATCCAAGTTCGCGCTGGAACAGTCGGATGTATGTGTCATGGTTGGCGGGCGCCTCGACAACCAGATGAATTTTGGCAATCCGCCTTTTTTCCCCGAATCCACAACGCTGGTCTGCGTAAACGGCTCCCACGAAGAGATTGAGCTCAATCGCGCCGCCGACGTTCAGCTTCTGAGTGATCCCGGCGCGTTCTTTGATGCACTTATCGGCCTGAAAGACACTGGCAGATGGTTCCTTAAAGACACCTGGATCAACACCAACCGCGTGAAGCGCGGAGAGTGGGTCGAAAAAACTCTGGCCGACATCCCAAGCGTCGAAGAAACCGAAGGTAAATGCCATCCGCTACAGCTTGCGATTGACGTGCAGGAGGCCATGGAAGACGGCGACTGGCTGGTCATCGATGGCGGCAACACGCACTTCTGGTCCGAGATCGCCATCAACGTAGCCGGCTGGCAGGGCAAGAAGCTCGGCAACATCCTTCACCCGGGTACATTCAGCCTTCTCGGTGTTGGCGTGTCCTTTGGAACCACCGCAAAAATGGTCAACCCCGACAAAAACGTTGTCGTCGTCAGCGGTGATGGTGCTTTCCTGTCAGGGGGCCTGAGCATCGAAGCGGCGTTCCAGGAGAACCTGCCGATCACGGTCATTATCGACAACAACGGTGGCCTCGACTGTATCTCTCAGCAACAGGAGCGCCTGTTCGCCAACGAAAAGCATTTCGCCACAGATTTTCGTGATATCCCCTTTCACACGATGTTCGAGGGCATGGGCGGACACGGTGAGCTGGTCGAGACTCGTGATCAACTGATCCCGGCGGTGAAGCGCGCGATGGCGAGCGGCAAAGTTGCCTGCGTAAACGTCAAAGCCAAGGGCTACATCAGTCCGATCGTTCTGGCGACCACCGACAAACGCGACAAAGCGTCTATTGAATAATCTGCAACAGGAAACCTGACCGTGGCAAAACTGACCTCACATGTGCTCGATTCCGTTCAGGGCAACCACGCGGCCGGCATACGTATCTCACTCGTGGAGATCTCTGACATTGGCCGTGCGGTTGTGTTTGACGTCAATGCTGATGAACAGGGACGAATTGATCAGACGGTTGCCGTCAATGGCGATGCGCGTTACGAACTGAACTTTTATGCGGCCGACTACTTTCGCAAAAAGGGCACCCACCCTGACGGCCGCCAGATTATCGAAGAAGTCGTCATTCGCCTGTCGATGCCGGACCCCGATGAGCGTTATCACATCCCGATGATGATGGCGCCCCACGCGTACTCGCTGTGGTGGTCTGAATGAAACCGTAAAGGCCCTTGTCTTCGCGGCCGTCGATGAAGATGCCCTGGTTTTCACGTCACGATCGGTGACAGACATGGAAACTCAGGCCAGGTCGTTAGCCCACGTTTTGCCAGGCTGTGAAGGACGGGGTCGCATAAGAACTGAACCGCGATCAGATCGAGCACCTCTCGCTCAGTCTCGAACCAGGGAATCCGGACCGACCTGGGTCACACTGTTGTGCGCGAGCTGGGCCAACGACAGATCGATACTGTCACGCAGTGACTGCACGACGTAATCGATCATGGGCTCACCACCCGCCCCTGATGCGAAGTTGAACGGCCGCCCGACCATGACAAAATCTGCACCCAGCGCCAGTGCCTTGACCACGCTTTCACCATTGCGAATGCCGCTATCGAATATCAACGGAAAGTCCGGGCCAACGGCTTCACGAATCTTTGGCAGCATTCGAATCGCCGGAGGCGCACTGTCGAGCTAACGGCCGCCGTGATTGGAGACGTAAACCGCGTCGATGCCCGCGTCGCGCAACCCGCGCGCATCTTCGGGCGACAACACACCCTTGACCACGAGATTGCCGGGCCAGAGTTCGCGAACGCGAGCCATGTAGTCCCAGTCCACACGCGCACGGCTCGCGGTTCTGACAAACGAGGCCTGACCGTCGTCCGCCGGGAAGTTCGCGGTGCGCGGGGAGCCTGCGAGCAGTGTCGCGATCGACCACCTGGGGTGCAGCGCAAAGTCCAGAAACTGTCTGGGGCCAATTTTGAACTGCGCCTGGAATCCGTTTTTTATGTCACGGGTACGCGGTGACAGCTCAGGCACATCGACCGTAAACAGCAGCGTGTCATAACCTTTGGATTTCGCGCGGTTGATAATGTCGAACGTCAGCTCGTCGGTCTGCGCAACGTAGACCTGAAACCACACGCTGTTGCCCGCGTAGTCGAACATGTCCTCAAGCGTCGTCGATGCCGCAACCGAGGTACCCAGCGGTATGTTGTGACGCTTGGCAACCTCGGCAAACATGCGGTCGGTGCCCGGCCATGCGAGATTGCACATCCCCATCGGCGCGATTCCAAACGGCAGATCCCACTCACGCCCCAAAAGCGTCGTCTTCAACGATCTTTCGACGACGTGCACCATGGAACGCGGCTGCAGGTAAATGTCGTCAAATGCCGCCTCGTTGCGATCGATCAACAACTCACGCCCGGCTCCGCCTTCGACGTAGTCGAACATGAGCTTCGGCATCCGGCGTTTCGCAAGACGTTTAATATCTTCGTAGGTATAGACTTTGGTCACTGCAACTCACCGCACACCCTGGCGTACGGTGCCGTCAGATCAAAACGGACTCAGGCCGCTCTGGAGGCAGGTGTCGGGATTTCGCCTTTAACCTGCGCACGATTAAGCAGTCGCCGGGCGCGTGGATCGAGTGCGTCACGGCGATGCATGGTGCAGCGATTATCCCACACCACGATGTCCCCGAGTCGCCACTTCTGATACCAGTGCAGATGATCCTGGGTCGCGTGGCTCCAGAGCGTATGCAAAAGCCTGTCGCTTTCCTTTTCCGTCAGATCGGGGATAAAGGCGAGCGCCCTGCGTCCCAAATACAGGCAATCGCGCCCGGTTTCGGGATGCGTACAGACCAGTGGATGCACGGCCCCGGGGACTTCACCGCGATCCTCGTACGTCTCCTTGAAGCCTGCGCGCACCTCACCGACGCTGTTGCGTGACGAATCGTGCTTGCAGGTCATTCCCTGAATCTGCTCACGCACCTCGTCGGGTAGCGTTTCGTATGCCGTGTACATGTTGCAGTAACCCGTATCACCGCCGGCGATGGGGAGTTCCTGAGCGTGCAGTATGCTGGCTTTTGGTGGTACCGGGTTATAGGACATGTCCGTATGCCAGGCCGACTCGTAGTGGCCGAGCGCGCCCAACTCCTTGCCGTTTTCAACAATGTTGGAGATCACGGTGAGATGCGGGAGGTCGGGCCTGTAGAGATCGCCACTGGTGGAAATCGGTGCAAGATCGAGCTCGCCAAAGCGAGCCGCAAAATCGAGCAGCGCCTCTGCGGATCCGAACTGACCCGGCAGTCGAACAACGCCGTCGTGATCGCACCAGGCACGGTGAATCACGTCGAACTGGGAGTCCGTCAGTGTTTCGACATTAACACCCCAGATGTCGGCACCAAGGGCGCCGCCTGTAGGCACGACACGGATGGATGAGGTCGATGACATGGTTTGAATCTCACGATGCTCTTGCTTTACATCACTATAAAAAGAGACCTGCCCTGCAGTCGCTGCACTATTCCATAGTCTGGTCGTCTGAAGCGACGGATCTGGCTTTGATCGACGAAACGCCACACAAAGCCCTGAGGATCACAAAGAAAAGCCGTCGATGCGCGAGCACCGACGGCTGGCTGTCAGCAGCCCGACACCTTCAGATCACGGAATATAAGCGCGAACCCGGTCGACCAGAAACGCACAATCATTAGTCGCATCCGTCACCTCTCCGCCGAGGTGAAGATATCGATTGATGCGGGCCAGTGGCTCACCTTCAAGTCTCGGCTTTATCTTTAACTCGGACGCGCTGTTGCCGGTCAGGACCGCCTGCTTGTGATTGAACGCCAGCACAAATTTTCGAGTCAGGCCATCGCGCAGCTTGATTTCCATCTTCATGCTTGGGTCTGTGCCAAACGGCGTAAACGGACCGCGCTCCTCTTCAATTGTAAGCACCTGGTCGCCGCGCCCGTCTTCATTGATACCCGCGAAGCGCTCAAAAGACACGACCGCGGCTCGATTGGGCAGTTCAACACGCGGTCCGCTCATCGCTGCAATGACGTCGAACGAATAGCTCTCGGCATCGTCGCATCCACGCGTCTTGAACGTCACCTCGTAGTGTGTCGCGCGGCTCATGGCACCTTTGTTCAGCGAAAGGATCACACCACGGTCTTCGTCCGAGGGTGCAATAACGGCGAACCCGCCTTCTGCCGTAATCGTGCCCGCGCCACCATTATTTTCAACGCTCGTCTTTGGCCCAAAACCCGAATTGAAGTCATCAAGAACCACCCAGCGTCCCGCGTGAGATGTTGTGGCTGTAACGGCCAGACCGACGCCTGTCAGCGCCGCCAGCATGTATGTTGCGATTACTCTCATGGCACCAGCACCTCAATTTTGTCAACGAGGAAACGGCAGGTATCCGTTGAATCGATAGTGAACATCGACACCGTCAACGTACGCTCCTTGCCCTGCACGGTCGTCATTTGCTTGATCGGCTTGATTCGCATGCGATCGAATGTCGCGCCTTTGACGGTTGCCGAGTTGTTGTTGTAGGTCATCGTGAAGACGATGGACTCACCATCGGCAAGACTGATCGGCGCCTCGCCACTGCCTTTGCGTTTGGTGATAAAGGAATCAGAGGTTTCTCTTGTATCGACGACATCGAGGTCTATAGACGCATCTTCAACAAAAAACCCAATACCACGGGTCAATGACATTTCCGCCTTTCTGACGGTTCCACGGGCGTCCGTTCCCATCACGCCCTCGACCCCAAGCGTCGTAAACAGAGTGTCGGTGCAGTCCCTGGTTTCGGCCGTGACTCGAACCGCTTTGGCTTTTTTCGCGTACTTGCCACGTACATACAACGAGCCACCCAGCGTAAAGCCGAGAAAGTCGTACGATTCGAAAATAGCTTTACCGTCTTCAATAATGACCCCGCGACTCAGTCGCGATCCGACCGCCTGGCCGGACTCAAAGTCATCTACCAGCACCCAGCTGTCGGCATGTGCCGCCCGCTGCGCCGGCAACACCAATGTGCTGAATGTCATCGCCGTGAACACGGCTGTTAATACGCGTTTTGATCGCCGCGAACGAACTGCTGCAGATCCAGTCATCGTCTCCCCCTTATTTTTTTGACGTTGGGGGAATATGGGAATGGGTGATCCAGTTGTCAATTTTCAACGCGTATCAGGAATTTCTCCTGAAGGTTTCGGCTGATACACCCAGACAACATCAGCAATACTCCCAGACGTTAGAGTTGTGAGCGAACTTGAGGAGAACAACATGCAGCTTGAAAACAAAATCGCCATGGTCACGGGTGCAGCGCACGGTATCGGTTTCGCCATCGCGCGGGAGCTTGTACGCGAAGGGGCACGCGTTTGTTTCACGGACATCGACCACGAACTCATGGAGCGCTCGATTTCAAAGGACCCAATGGACGAGGGTCGTTTTCTCACAATCGCCCTGGACGTCACCAGCGAACACGACGTCAATAACGCAGTAACCCGATGCGTTAACCACTTTGGTCAACCCAACATTCTCGTCAACGCGGCCGCGACACTGACCCCGACTACCACCATCGAAAATCTGTCCCTGGAACAATGGAAACAGGCTTTCGACGTTAACGTGACAGGCGCCTTTCTCATGTCCAGGGCCGTCCTGCCCGGGATGAAACATTCCAACGGCGTGATCATTAACGTTACCTCCCAGCTGGCGACGGTAGCCGCGCCCGATCGCGCCGCCTACTGTTCGACCAAGGGTGCTCTGCTGCAGCTGACTAAAGCGCTGGCACTGGATCATGCCGCTGACGGACTGCGCGTAAACAGCCTGTCGCCGGGCGCCACACTCACCAACCGGTTAAGGCATGTGTTCGGTACAGACGACGCTGCCACCGCAGCATTTGGGCCCAAGCACCCTATCGGCCGCCTGGGTACGCCTCGGGAAATCGGGCGTGCGGCGGTGTTTCTTGCCGGCGACGATTCGTCTTTCATGACCGGTGCTGACCTGGTCATAGACGGCGGATACACCAGCCAGTAGACGATAGTTTGAGCAGTCTCTTTAAGTTCATACCGGTCGTCGCGCCGGGTCTGCGAGTGGGGAATCCCCTCAGTCACTCGATGCCTAAACCGGACCGCTAACAAACCGCTGTAGACTGCCGCGCGACTCCGCTGGAATAACGATTTAGGCTAACTAAGGGGTAATAGTTCGCGCTATCCCGGCGTGCCACCACCTTAAACTTGGGCCATCCACAGGTCCTTAACCTGTTGTTCCCCGAAGAATTTTTTGCGACGGACCGCAGCATGCCCCGACTCCCAAGACACTACCTCTCGATGCTTTTCGGCATCGCTTCCCTGATCGTCTCGCCACTGGCCCTGTCCCAGAACGGCACGCCGCTCATGATCATTATCAATGACACGGGCTCGGCCGATCAGGCCTGGGTTGTGCGTGACGATGACACCAAACAGGCCATCAAGAACACCTGTATTGCGAAGCTGCGAGACGCTGGCCTGATGATTTCCTGGGTCAGCTGGTCGACCATTAACGGATATCGATCCGCCGGGTCCAAGACGTGCGGAAAAATCGGCAGAGAGGTTTCGAAGTCGACCCGTCCGCCAATGCTGCTTGTAAAGCGTATCGGCCAGGCTGACGGCCGCATCATGTATTCAAACAACAAGACAAACCGGATCGACGCAAGCTGCCGACAGCAGCTGGAAGCTGACGGCATCATCAGAATTACGGCGAAAGCCAAACACATTCGCAAGCTCGTACAGGCGCGAGAAAGAACCTGCGCCGAGGTCACCACGAAAATCAACGCCCAGAACAACGCACCCAGTGCGGGACTGGGTGGCTATCCCGCGATACCGCGTTTTAGTGAAAACTGTCTGGGCATGAACGACGGGCACGTCCACTCCTGGGACGGCGGGTCGCTCACCACTGACGCGTTCAAGTCAGCCCGGGGACCAATCCATCAGTATTCCGGACAGCCATCGCAAATGGATGCGGATCGTTGGCCGGTTGGCAACGATCCCGCCTATTTCGCGATCGCCGAAGGCAACAAGCACGACCTCAACCTGATGAACCCCTGGGTGTTGCTGCCCTACGATCAGACCGGCGTCTGGCGCGAGGGTCCCGATGGCAACGTGTGGAAACTCGATGGCGCGAAATATCTGAGCAAGTACAACTATGGCGGTGTGATCGGCCATGTGTTTGAACTGCAAAAAGGTGCCAACAACTTCACGTTGAGCCCGGGCGCCATCCCGGCCAGCCCGAAAAACCGGTGGCATCTTGTACCGATGTGGGCCGCTCCCGCTTATGCCAAGGCGATGAAGGCCGAGAACTTCAGATATATCTTCGATACCGACAAGTACGCCCGGGATCTCGACTTTCCGCTTCTTCACACGCAAACCAAAAAGCAGATGAAGAAGTTCTGCCGCATCCGCTTCATGCTTGGCGATGGCGTGAACTCACTGGAATTCTCAGGTCGAGCAAGCGACCGAACCAAACCGTCACACCCGACGTTCAGCACCGTCGGTGGCGACGGCATCCCCTATGAGTGGGAAGCGTGGATCGCCAATCACCTCAACATCAACTTGTGGCATGTGGATCACGTCAAAACCTGGGACGCGTGGTCGGCCGGTGATCCTTATCTCTGGCAGGCAGCGACCTACTTCAAGGACAACTTGCGCGGCAACCTGATTCGCGAATACGGCAACGAGATCTGGAATTTTGCCTATCCGTTTGCGGCTCAGACCGAGTGGGTGTGGGACAACGGACCCTACCCTGAAGCAAGTCGCGGCGACTGGCAGTGGGTCAACTACAACTACGGCAAGCGTGTCTGGGACACGGCCGGCGTATGGGCGCAGGCCTACGCGTCAAGACGCGACGACCTTGATCTCACTGTCGGCGTGCACTCTGCCCTGGCGCCGGATGCCCAAATCGGCCGTTTCAACAGTCCCTACGGCCAGTCCTGGGGCGATCGCATCGACAGTGTCGCCGGCACGTTTTATTTCGGCGAGAGTATTGTTCGAAACGACAATCTGTATCGACACATCGTGCGTGAAGGCGTCAGCGCCGTGGTCCGCCATCATCAGGTCAATCTCAATCTTGTCGAAGCCAGACTGAACTGGGCCATGAACCTCTATCGGCCTTACGCCAAAAAATGGCATCTGTACGAAGGCGGTTCGCACATGAACATGATTGAATACGATCGCACCAATGCCGATGACAAAATCGTGTACAAGGCGATCAAGGCCTACTTTGACAGTCCGGACTACACTGACGCACTCAACGAATTTGCAGCCTGGTGGAAAAGCCATTGGGCGTCGGGTGAGTGGATGTGGTTTCACCTCACCGGTGAAGAGTCGGCCGAAATGCCGTGGGGCTATTACCACTCCACTGGCGACCCAACGCCCGTCTATGACGGCTCGGCTAATTTCATAAACAACTACTGATCGACGCAGGTCTGGCGTGCGCAAGTCGCGCGTCAGACTGGTTCACCGAACGGGGTGATCGATTAACGTTTGCTGCGCGCCTACGGCGCAAAACTCGAGCGCAGCTGAGCGGCCCAGACGCCGTCGAGACACGAGAGCACCCACATCGATCGGTAGTTGCTGAGAACAGAGTTGTCTTTGCGAAAACGTGTAAACCTGACGTCCAGATGAACCTTGTCAGGCTGCGCCACAATAACGTCGAGCGCATCCCAGACCGTATGATCCCAGTCACTGCCTGCCCGGGCGCGGAAATCGGCAAAGTAGGATTCGGGTCCTTCCCAGGTTGTGAGCTTGCCGCCGGAAAGACGGTAGTGAGGAAAGTGCAGCGTCGCGGCTAGCGCGACCTCATCACGATTATTCAGCGCCTCAAGGTGCGCGTGCATGACACCGCGCGCACTTTCAATCGCCTCGTCAATTGAAGCACCCGTACTCATTGTCAGATCAGCTCGTCACTGCGATCGTCTGTTTCGCCGAAGCGCTTGAGTACCGCAGGCTTGGTGTCTTTGTATATTTCAGGCAGTCGTTCGGCGATTTTAGCGTTCTCGCGCTCAAACAGACTGTTGCCCTTGAAGTCACTTTCCACAATAAAGGGACCGAAGTCCTGCACTTCGAGCACCCACATGGCCTGAGCCACGCCAAGCTCCTTGAGCCAGTGAACTTCACGCACCTTTTTGACACCACGTCCAAGCAATGCACCGGTGCCATAGCCTACCGTGGTGAGGTAGATAGCCTTGTTCGGCACAAAATACTTTTTGTAGTCATCGGGGTGCATACCGCCTTTGCCGATGATCAGCTTGGCTCCTGACAGATCCATCCACCGCTCCATCCACTTGTTGAAGCGAAAAGACGCCGTCGCGGTAACCGCGCTGAGGTTGTAGCTGCCGTCATCATTCTGGACCGCGGCCGGCGAACAGTGGAAATTCGCCATGGAATCCGCCGGCAAATCCAGCGGCAACGGCTCGCCGTCTTCCACTACCTTCATGTACGCACCCTCTCTGGCCGTGTAGACACAACCGTTGAGGTACACGATATTGCCAATCTCGAGTTCCGCCAGCGCCTCGGGCGTTGGGTTGGTACTCAGGCTGACTTTTTTGAACTCTCCGTGATCGGCCATTCAACCGTCTCCCGTCTCATGTAAGGCGTAAACCATTGTGGGTCGGTACGAAACTTGACGGTTCCGTCAGGATAAATGCGGGCACAGGCGCGTCGCGAGGAAAGGCAAAACGCGTGCACGCTCATCTGCATCGCGCCGGTGTGGCAGTAACCCACTTCAATATGTGTGTCGATAACCATCGAGTTGCCGACGAAGCCCATGGCGCCCATGCCGATTGAGTTGCCGGCCTCGGTAAGTTCCTCCTCCATCTCGGCAATCTTCGGATCCGGGTTGCGGTCGCCGACCGTACGCAAACACGCCGCGCGCTTGCCCAGCACCATGCAGGCATCCTTGGAACCGCCCAGGCCAATTCCGATAATCGCCGGCTGACACGCAAGACCACGCTTGCCGAATGCCATCAGCGAATCAAGAAAGAATCTTTTGATTCCCTGCATGCCGTCGCTTGGGAACAGCATGCGGTAGTCGGTTCCGAACAAACCACCTTTGTGCACCGTCGTCAGATCGATCCAGTCCCCTTCGGGCTCAAACGCATACTCAATTTCAGGAGCCCCGATGCCAACGTTGTTGTCGTGATCCGTTCGCCACAGCGGGTGGACGCGATTGGGTCGAAGCGGCACTTCCTTGGTTGCCGATGCGGTGGCCCCGCGCAGCACATTTTCAAGAGCAGCCGGGCCGCCCTGGATACGGGCATCGTTGCCCATCTTTACGTACCAGCGTGGACAGCCCGTGTCGCCACACATCGCGCGGCGATCTTCCTTCGCCGCGTCATAGTTTTCGATCATAGTCTGCAGCACAAAGCACGACAGGCCCGTCTCCGACGCCGCAACTTCGCGGACGCCACCGAGATAGTCTTCGGGAATCTCGATCGCGGCTTTCGACATCAGCTGCCGCGCCGTTTCCTCGATAACCCCGAGTGGGATATCGCTGGCATTCATAACCATTACTAACCTCCTGCCGCTACGGGCACTGCATCATCGATGAGGGACTCACCGGGCCTGACTATCGAGAATTCGACGAGCTCTCGCTCAATTTCAATCTGTTCATCGCGCTGTCGCACCATGGTGAAGTAAGACGTATCAAGGTCACCTTCCTCGGGAAAATCCTCGCGGTAGTGCGCGCCCCGCGAGTTCTCACGTGACAGGCCGGCGACGGCAATCGTTTCCGACGTGTCAATCAGGCTCTGCACATTGAGCCAGTCGTGCCAAGTGAGATTAAAGGCTCGGCCTGAATCCGCCAGACCACTTTGCATCAGCTCTGATCTCAGATCGCGTATCCGCGCGAGTCCACGCTCCAGGCTCTCTTCGGTACGCATGATGCCAACATCATCCCACATGATCTCCATCAGGCGATCGCGAATGGTGTGAATATCTCCAGCCGGCTTGCTGAACGGATGCATGGCACGGGCGATTTCTGCGTCCAGCACCGTCTCGTCCGGATCTCGCAGATAAGCGGTCGCCGCGGCCTCGGCGGCCATCACGTCCCCTGCAACGCCGCCGTAAACCGTCGAATTCGCAACGCCATTGCCACCCAGCCGATTCGAGCCGTGCGCCCCACCCGCGTCTTCGCCAGCTACATACAGGCCTGGCATCTCGGTGCGGGTATCAATGTCACAGACCAACCCGCCCATGAGGTAGTGGGCGGTTGGAACCACTTCGACCAGACCGCCGGCGAGATCAAAGCCGCTGTCCGCGCAACGTTTGACCATTCCGCTGAATCGCTGTCGTACATCGTCAGGCCCCAGATGGGACATGGAGATGTAAACGCCACCATTGGGCGTCGTGTTACCGCCGCGCATCTCGTCAAAGATGGCACGACTGACAACGTCTCTTGTCGCACGCTCACCCTTTTCGGCGTAGTTGAACATGAAGCGCTCACCGTCTCCGCCAAGCAGATAACCACCGGCACCGCGCAAACCTTCCTCAAGCACCGTACCCGTCATGCGTGTGTGTTCACCTCCGAGAAGCCCGGTGGGATGAAACTGCACCATCTCCATGTCACGAAGCGGCAATCCAAGACGCAACGCCATCGCCAGGCCATCCATGCTCTTGTCACCGGACGGCGTGTGGTAGCGGTACATGGTTGGGCCACCACCGGTTGCCATCAGGACGGCCTTGGCGCGAACAAATCGCAAGCCACCTGTGCGCATGTCTATCATCAAGACGCCAGACAGGCCGCTGCCGTCTTTCGCCGGTATGAAGGCGATCGCGCGATGCTCTTCCAGGCGATCGACGTTACTGGCGAACACCTGCTCCATCAGCCGGCTGATAATTTCGATGCCTGTCAAATCACCCTTGTGCACGGTCCGGTCAAACGTCTGGCCGGCAAAAGCCTTGTGATGCAGTGAGCCGTCAGAGTTGCGGTCAAAAAAACAGCCGACTTCGTTTTCAAGCTCGCGCACGCGAACGACCGCCTGCTCGACCAGTTTCCAGGCCATATCCTGATTCGGCAGCCACTTTCCGCCAATGATGGTGTCCATAAAGTGTCGCTCGACCGAGTCGCCCGGCGACAGCGCCACGTTATAGCCTCCCTGAACCATGCGCGTGCAGCCACACTTGCCCACCAGCCCCTTCACCGCTACCGTGACGCGCAGATCCGGATTGGCTTTGCGTGCGTGCAGCGCCGCAAACAGCCCGGCGCCGCCGGTACCCAGGATCAGAATGTCGGTCTCGTGCCGCTCTAGCATTTAATCCACCTGTTCTCAGTATGAGTGTCGAAAAGTGTTGATACGGTCGGTCATGCTCTATTGTCGCGCAATGCATGATGCATTGCGTTTGAAGACGTGTGTGCGCTTAAGCCGCGGTCGAACTCAGCAGAAAGCCGATAGCTACAAAAAACGACAGCGCCGTCGCCAGTGCGGCCCAGGTCTTCTGTCGCGGAGACCAGGGCAGAAACTCAAGTGCCAGGATGCGCAAGCCACCAAACAGGTGCAGCGCAAGCAGACCTACCAGCCCAACCTCGGCAAATTTGACAACGGGATTGTCGGTCCACGAAATAAACGGATCGAGTGCAGCGGATCCTTCGAGCGCCAGACCCAGCACCAGAAAATGTGCCGGCAAAAACAAAGCCAGCGCCAGTCCCGATATGCGATGGATTACGTGGGCAAACCAGAGCCCGTCAGATCGATGTGGAAGTCCCATAGTCTGTTCCCCGTCTCAGCCAACTACCGCAAACACGGCGCGCATGCCTAACAGCAGCAGCACCACACCGACAAACCACATCAGCGCTTCAAGTGCGACCCCGGATAGCTTGAGGTACTCGAATACGATCACGCGCAAGCCAATGGCGGCATGAATCGAGACCGCAACCACAAACAATCCGTAGAAGCTGCCCCACCAGAGACTGCCCTGGGTACGACCAAGAATTTCAGCAGCGTCCAGACCGCCGCGAACGGCGTAAATCATGACGGCGAGATGGATCACCACAAATGGCGCCATCAACAGCGCGGTCAGGCGTTGGGCAAGATACAGTTTTGCGCCGAGCATGATTCAGATCTCCCCTTTCAGCGCCGCAACAGCAGTGGTGCGTTTAAGTCCTGCGATAGAGAGCGTTGGATTCAACTCGTTCGGGCAGTAGCTCAAACATCCCTGCTGCGAGTGACAGTTATGGCAACCGCCATCTCCGGAAACCGCCTTGAGCCTGACCTCGCGTCCGCCATCGCGTTCATCGTTTATCAGCGTCCACGCTCTATTCAGCGCAGCTGGACCAAGATAGGCCGGGTTTTTTTCGACCGTATCGCAAGCGGCGTAACAAACGCCGCAGTTGATGCACTCGATACCGGCACTCGCCGCCTGCCGCTCCGCAGATTCAGGATTTACGGGAACGATGTCATCGTTGCGCGTCAGCGTCGGATGAAATTTGCCTTCGGCCCGATCCCACTTTTCGAAGAATTCGGTCATGTCCGTGGCCAGGTCTTTGATGACGGGCAGATTGCGAAGCGGTGCAATTTCAATGCGGTTGCCGATCAGCACTCTTTTTACATGGGTCCTGCAGGTCCAGCGTGGTTTGCCGTTGACCATCATGGCGCACGACCCACACATACCCACGCGACACGCAAATCGATACGTAAGGCTGGGATCGGCATGGCGCTGAATCCATGTCACCACATCAAGAATGGTTTGATTGTCCTCGCGCGGGACATCAAAACGCTGGTAAGAGCCGGCACTGTCGTCGCCCCGAAACACGGTGACTTCCATCATTGGCCGGGTCGACGGGGTGTCATTTGAACTGTTCGCTGAATCGGTCATCGCTGACGCGGAACTCCGGGTTTATTGCGTTGAGGGCCATGGCGTCGGTGCCGTGGTCACCCACTTTGTAGACTGAATCCAGCGGGAATAAAAGCGCAGAACCACGCCTTGAACACGCTTTGGCAATACGCTGACCGGAATGCCCACCAAAGGTCAAAACACCCGCAATGCAGGGGTGATTTTGCGCAATTTTGTGCAGGTCCAGATTCGTCTCAGTATCACTGACGAACTTCAGCGGTGGACTACAGGTCGATCTCGACAACGGCGTCTTTTTCAAGCGCCCGGGACTGGCACAGGATCATGGAGTCTTCGCGCTGGGACTTTGACAAGACAAAATCGCGGTGTTCGACTTTGCCGTTCAACACACCGCATCGGCACACGCCACAAATCCCGTCGGAACACTTGACGTCTACGAGCAAACCGATCTGCTCAAGCGCATCCGTAGCGCTCTGGTTCGGCAACACCACGACATCACGTCCCGAGCGCGCCAGTCGCAGCGTAAACTCGTGATTGACGTATTCCGGCGTCTCCGGCGCCGCAAAGTACTCGAGGTGCACGGCCTCATCTGACCAGCCGGATTTTCGTGCGGCCTCGGCGACCGCTTCAATGTAACGGTCCGGCCCGCACATATATACGTGCGCGCCAGGTGCGTAGCCCTCGAGAATTTGGTCAACGTTGGCGCGCGTTCCCTCATCCGAGAAATGCAGAGAGACCGCGTCTTTCCACGCCACCTTGTCGAGGTCTTCAAGGTAGGCCGCAGCATCACGCGAACTGCATGAGTAGTGCAACGTGAACGGTTTGTTCAGCGCGTGCAGCCTGTGAGCCATTGCGATCATTGGCGTAACCCCGATGCCGCCCGCCATCAGCAATGTCGTGGTCGCAGACTCTTCCAGCGGGAAAAGGTTTTTTGGTGGCGATACGAATACTTTGCGACCGGGGGTGAATATTCGGTGCAGCAGCGCCGACCCTCCGCGGCCGTCGGTCTCGAGCTGCACACCGATTTCGTACTGGCTGCGATCCGCAGGATCTGACGACAGCGAGTACTCTCGCAAGAACTCTGGCGCAACCAGCACTTCAAGATGTGCTCCGGCGTCGAACTCCGGCAGAGGTTTGCCGTCCGGGTGCTTAAGTTGATACTTGGCAATCGTTGGCGTCATGGAAACGACAGCCGCAACGTCAAGGCGCAGCACCGGCGACTCCCCTTCCGGCAGCTGATACTGGGGCACAAGGTTGTCCGTATCGCCCACAGTGACACGCGCTCGGTGCTCAGCCGGCGTCAGCATATTCTGGTACGCCGTGATCCCGGCCTCACGGTCGGCGGGAAACGGAAACGGCCAGGGGTGCGGCGCCAGGTGGGCCGGGTAAACGGCAAGCGTCTGATCCTCAAACTTCAGATCGAGATCCGTCTGAAGTCCGCGCTGATTGGTCTGCGCGGCCGGCACGAATCGTCCCTCGTCGTCGATCTCAATATCCCACCACCACTTTTTGATCGCATTGATCTTGCCGTTGCCCATGCGGTCGTCGAGTTTCGCCAGCAGCGGCGCCAGCGACGGGATCGAGCTCGCCGCCCATCTGAACGGCTTCTCGGCGAACAGACCCTCCAGATTCCACGGGCAGGTTTTCATGCAGCGCCCGCACATTGATCCCTTGTCGTTGGTG
>CALHMG010000012.1 GCA_938034705.1 uncultured Gammaproteobacteria bacterium | reverse complement strand
GCGACTCAAGTCATCGCAAGCGAGGGTACGTTTCAGGGTAGAGCCAAAGCAGGCTCCGAATGAGGTCTTCGACCTGTCGAGCTCGCAACGCCCTCGGGCGCAAGAAGCACAACCGAAGTCAGATGTAAGCTTAGGCAGACGAAGGAATCGGCGAGAACGTCGGCCCAAGCAGCAACGCTGGCGTTGGGCTGTCGCGATCGCAGCGCCCTCGGGCGCGAGAAGCACAACCGAAGTCAGATGTAAGCTGAAGCAGACGAAGAGATCGGCAAGGACGTCGGACCAAGCAGCGACGTCGGCGTCGGACTGTCGCGATCGCAGCGCCCTCGGGCGCGAGAAGCGCGACTCAAGTCATCGCAAGCGAGGGTACGTTTCAGGGTAGAGCCAAAGCAGGCTCCGAATGAGGTCTTCGACCTGTCGTTGGGCTGTCGAGCTCGCAACGCCCTCGGGCGTGAGAGCTTGACTCAACACGTTACAAGTATGGTACCGAGAAGAGGACTTGAACCTCCACGGGGTTACCCCCACTAGCACCTGAAGCTAGCGCGTCTACCAATTCCGCCACCTCGGCACACTTGTACTTGATCTCACTCGATCTGAGCGCCACATCGCAGTCACTTAAGTCGAAAAGCTGTGACGTTGCAGGCTCAAACGCATCTTGACGACAGGCACAACGTGCTACGCTGCGCCGCATCAAAAGCCGGTCTGTGTGAACGACCGGCGGCAAAGGATAGTAACGGGACCTAATTATGTCAATTGGACGACGGCAGTCTGCACGAAGCGGACTGCAGGGCACGGCCGCGCACGGCGGCAGGCCTGCACAGGCGCGGAAAAAAGCCGCCAAAAAGCGAACAAAACAACCAGAACGCACCCCAAAAGAGAAACCGGTCAAGAAAAGCCGCAGTTCGCGTAAACCTGCTCAGGATACGCGCACCCGGTCAAAACCGGCCGATATCGACGGCGGTGTGGTGATCGAAGCGCTGACCGAGGCTGCTTCACCGATCGACGAGCGCGAGCTGGGCGACCTGCTGGGGGCCGCCACATCCGGCGCCCGCCGCAAGCTCGGGCGGGTGCTGGTATCGATGGTTGATGAAGGCACGGTCATTGTGAACCGCCGCGGGCTGTACGCGCTGCCGGAGCGCATGGACATTCTTGCCGGACGAATTATCGGTCACGCCGACGGGTTTGGCTTTGTCAGCTCCGGCGACAGGGCTACGGATCTGTTTCTGCCTCCACGTCAGATGCGCAAGGTGATGCACGGCGATCGCGTGCTCGCGCGGGTTACGTCCATCGATTCGCGTGGTCGTCGCGAGGGCGCAGTGGTGGAGGTTGTTGAAAAGCGCCGGCAGGTGGTTGGCCGATATGTGCGCGAAAAAGGTTTCGGCTACGTGCAGCCGGACGACAAGCGCATTAACCACGAAATATCGATTTCGGACAAAGATCGCGGCGACGCCAAAAACGGCGCCATGGTGGTGGTAGAGATCACCCATCACCCGGCCGACGATCGTCATGCCGGTGGCCGCGTCATCGAAGTGCTGGGCGACCGAATGGAGCCCGGCATGGAGATCGAGATTGCCATCCGCAAGCACGAGCTGCCGCATAAATGGCCCGAAGGCCTGGAAGAGAAAGCGCAAAAGAAAGCGCGCCCGCCTTCAAACAAGGAGTTGTCAAAGCGTGTGGATCTGCGTGATCTGCCGCTGGTGACCATCGATGGCGAAGACGCGCGCGACTTTGACGACGCCGTGTTTGCCGAGCGAGACGGAAGAGGGTGGCGCCTGGTCGTCGCTATCGCCGACGTCGGGCACTACGTGACGCCGGGTTCTGCGCTGGACGTTGAAGCGTATGAGCGTGGCAACTCCGTGTACTTTCCGCGGCGAGTCATTCCGATGCTCCCCGAATCACTCTCCAACGGGATGTGTTCATTAAACCCTGACGAGGACAGGCTCTGCATGTTCTGCGACATGCAGATCTCGGCGTCCGGTCAGCTTAGAGACTTTTCCTTTGGCGAAGGCGTCATGCGTTCGCGTCGTCGACTGACCTACACCGAGGTCGCAGCCTACCTCAGCGGCGAAACTGACAAAGTCGACCCCGCCACCATGGAACTGTCGAGCCATCTCGACGACCTCAATCGCGTTTACCAGGCCCTGGTCAAGGCAAGGGTTAAGCGCGGCGCGCTGGATCTGGATCTGCCGGAGCCGTTTTTTGACCTCGACGAAAACGGGCGCATCAGATCGATTCGTGCGCGAAGCCGCAACGACGCCCACCGACTGATTGAAGAGTGCATGCTGGCCACCAACGTCGCCGCAGCGCTTTACATGAGCGAAGAAGCCGGGACAGGCGTTTATCGCATCCACGAGCAACCGGACTCCGAGGCCATTGGCGATTTACGCAACTTTCTGGCTGAGTTTGGCGTGGTGCTCGGCGGCGGCTATGAGCCTGGCCCAAGAGACATTCAGGCCGCGATTGCCAAGATTCAGTCCCGGGGTGACGTGGCGCCGGTGCTGCAGACATCAATTTTGAGGGCGATGAAGCAGGCGGTCTACTCAACCGACAATGCCGGACACTTTGCGCTGGGGTATGAAGCCTACGGCCACTTTACGTCGCCGATTCGCCGTTATCCGGACCTGATGGTCCATCGCATCATTCGAGCGAAGCTGCGCGGCGAAGACGTGACGGCCGTCGACAACAGCACGGCCTGTGAACACTCGTCGATGACCGAACGCCGGGCCGACGACGCGACTCGCGACGTGGACGGCTTTCTGAAAGCCGAGTTTATGAGCGATCGGCTGGGCGAGGATTTCGACGCCGTCGTTACCGGCGTCACGGGCTTTGGCGTGTTTGTGCAGCTCGATGACTTCTTTATCGATGGCCTGGTGCATATTTCAGACCTGGGTGGCGACTACTTCCACTTCGAACCCGCGCGATGGCGTCTGGTGGGCGAGAAAAGCGGTCAGGTGTTCAGGCTTGGCACGAGGCTGAAAGTCAAAGTTGCCTCTGCCGATCTGGAGGAAGGTCGCGTAGACTTCGTTCCGGCGAAAAGCTCTCGCAAATCGGGCGGCGCTAAATCCGGGCGCAAGACTTCGGGCAAGGGGTCGGGAAAATCCGGTCGTGGTTCGAGTTCAAAAGGCCGCTCCGGCTCAAAGACCGGCGGCGATACCAAGTCCAAGTCCAAATACAAGGCGAAGGGCAAAGCGAAGACGGGCTCGTCATCACGAAAGAAGAAAACCGCCGACGTTAAGAAAACCACGCGCAACGCGCGTAAAAAGAAAACCGCAAAAAGACGGAAGTAAGATTCACCAATGGCATCGACTCTTATATATGGCTTTCACTCCGTGGAGGCAGTGCTGCGGGAACGGGCGAAAGACGTTCACAGTCTGCATGTGCTGAAAAAGCGCAACGACAAGCGGCTTGAGAAAATGGTGGCCCGTGCGACAGGTCGCAGCATTCCCGTTGAGATGATGGATCGCGCGGCGATGGATCAACTCGCCGCAGGCGGCAACCACCAGGGCGTGATCGCCCGCGTCGAGGAACGTGTCCAGGTCGCCGGCAATCTTGAGACCATTATCGAGAGTTCGGCCGAGCCTCTGATACTGGTGCTTGATGGCGTTCAGGATCCTCACAATCTGGGTGCCTGTCTTCGAACCGCGGACGCCACCGGCGTCGACGCCATCATTATCCCCAAGCGAAACGCCGTCGGCGTAACGCCCACCGTTGAGCGTGTGGCCGCGGGTGCCGCAGAAACGGTTCCCGTTATTGCGGTGACCAATCTTGCGCGAACGCTGGAACAGCTCGGTGAGGCCGGGGTCTGGATGACGGGCACCGATGATGAAGCGCCGGATTCTCTTTACGATGCGGACCTGACCGGACCCACCGCTATTGTCATGGGCTCTGAACAGTCAGGCGTGCGGTCTCTGACCGGCAAGCACTGTGACCGGATGGTCCATATCCCCATGGCGGGATCGGTCTCAAGCCTCAACGTGTCCGTGGCAGCGGGCGTGGTGCTGTTCGAGGCCGTGCGACAGCGCAACGCGCGCTAGCGAACCACTCAGCTCGTGACGTAGATGCTCACCGTGAAGCGAACCGCTTCGCGGGCGATTTCCTCTTCGCGCAGGTGTACCGAGTCATCGGTCACCAGATAGTCGACGTCTTCTTCGTCAAGAAAGTCCGTCAGCTCGCTCAAGGCCACCGCAAAATTGACGTTCTCGGGTATGTGGTTGGTGCGGGCGTAGACGGCGCCCTTGTCGATACCGCCGTAGACGACCCCGATTACCGCGCCATAGCGGTCAATCAGCGGCCCGCCGCTTGAGCCCGGATGCACGGGCGCCGAAATCTGCAACACACCCGCGCGACTGTTCTCGCCCGAGAGTTTGCTCACCATGCCGTCGGTGATCGTAAAGTCCTGTTCTCGCGGAAATCCCGCGGCAATACATTTCTCGCCGAGACGCACTTCGGGGTCTTCGCGCATTGCGGCCGGCGCGGTGCCCTTGATTTCGGTGGTGCAGATGGCGAGATCCCGTCTGGGATCGGCGGCCAGAATTTCTACCGGGTAGTCGCTGCCTTTGTAACGCATCCACACGCCGTCGCTCAGTTCTTCATCCGGCGATTCAATCAGATGGTAGTTGGTAACGAAGGTGCCTTTTTCGTCGATAAAAAACCCTGAGCCGGTAAAAAGGGCATCGTCGTCATCAAGCTCCGTACGCTCTGGATTATCTGGATCATCCGGATAGTCGGGATCTATCTCTCGTGACGTGTCCGCTTCAGCGCCCCGACGTGATCGCGCGCTCGAGCCGTCGCCAACAACCTCGTTGACGTACTCGTAACGATACAGCGGTGGTTTTCGGGTTCGCACCGGATCGATCATTGCCCAGAGTAACGCGGCCGCCGCGAGACCAAAACTCAGCACCTGGGATATCGGCCACAGCACATACATCGTTGCGCCGACGATGACCGCCAGCCACAGCGCTTCGAGTACCGATTTAAATCTCAGAGAGGTTGTTGCCATTGATGATGCGTTCGATCTATGCGGCTACACGAGTACGCGAATAAAAATACAGGGCGCGGCGCTGATTCATATCCATCAGTTCGACTACCCGCCAACGCGGTTCAGCTGCCGTGCGCCAGATAAAGCTGCGGTAACGCGGTCTTGTCTGGCGACGAGGACGACAGCGCACCGCTTCGGGCCGCCGTTCTCAACTGTTCAAGCTGTTCGCGCAGTTTAGCGTAATCAATCTGTGGCTGAACGGCTGAAGCGTTGCGATACAGCGCTGAATCCAGTGATTTGAGCGAAAGTTGCAGGTTCTCGTCGCCGGACAGGTCGCCGATTTCGCCAAGCCGTTTGATGCCACGTTCGGGGATGGCGGCGTCAGCCCAGCGGATCAGCATGCGCCGGATCGGTTCAGGCTGCTGGGACTTGAGCGCGGCCATGAGCTCACGCCACTCGCCACTTTCGTCCACGGGTGCCGAAGTCGCCACGCCGGGCTTTGACGGGTTTGCCCGCAGTGCCCGAAGCTGAGTAAACAGCCAAAGGCACATGGCGGCCAGCACGGCGGACACGATTGCGAGCGTGGTCGTCAGCCAGTTTAACGCGGGCGCCGCGGGTGGCGTCACGGGCAGGGGCGTAACCGCTGGTGTTACGGCGGCGGGTGCCGGTGCCGTCGACGTAACGGGTGCGACGTTAATGGTTTCCGCCGGCAGCGTCGCGGTGCGCCACACACCATCGACAACGTCCCACCAGTTCACGGCGACCGGTGGCAGCGTCAGCTGCCCGGCTTTGGACGGCACGATTGCAACGGCGTCGGTGCGCACGCCGACCACATTGCCGTCGACCTTTTCGTCCTTGAGTACCGGCTGCTCTGCATACTGCTTGAAGTCTTCGCTCTGATACGAAATTGGCGGGATCGCGGCAGCCCGTTGTCCGATGGCCTCGACCCGAATCGTTCGGGTGATCGGTTCGCCCACGCGCATCGCCGACTTGTCGCCGGTCCAGGCCGAGCTCACGGCAACACCGCGCGCAGGAAACCACGGGCTCTGCGTCGAGGCGCGGGGATCCGCCGCCGGATCCTTGATCTCAATTTTCAGCGGGCGGGTTCGGGCCACAACCGGTTGCGCGCGCTGGAAATTGTTGGAACGAGTCGGTTTGACCTTGAGCCAGCCTCTGTAGGTTCCCGAAGGCACCTCGATGGTGCCGGGTCTGGAGGCGAAAATCGCATAGACGCGTTCGATGATGTCAAACTGTTTGCCGTCTATGGCCTTCTTGTAATCGTTCTTGGTCACCAGAGTGATTTCGGCGCTGCTGTCGTCGAGGGACGGCCCGCCCTGAATGTGGCTGACGGTTGCCTCGGCCGTAATCTTCAACGTGAAATAGATCTGCTCATTAACGAACGCTTCCTCTTTGTTGAACTCCACAATGGCGAGCAGCGGTGTCGTCTGCGCGCCGCCGTCCTTTGCCTGGGTGATCGTAATCGCGATCGGATTGGTTTTGATCGCGTTCAGCGTGAATTCCGGGATGATCATTTTGCCCGAACGCAGCGGCGCGAGTTCAAGCTGCCAGGTTGTCTGGGCCGAGCTCTGGCCGTTAACGACCTGGGTTCTGGAGGTCGGCCTAAAGCTCAGGATTTCAAAATCCTGTTCGAGAACCGTGAAGTCGATGGCGTCGCGGCTGACGTGCTGGTCTGTCATGACCGTCAGGTTGATCGTTTCGTTGGAGTTGGCCTGCTTGCGATCGACTTCGGCGACAATGCGCTGGGCGAAGGCGGCCGGTGCGGTGGCCAGCAGCACCCAGCACAGCAGCGCAGTCGCGCACCGCCTGAACAAACCGCTCCCGGGGCGATCGGCAAATTGAGTTTTAGTGCGGTTGAAAGTTTTCATCAGTTTCATGAGTGCAATCAATATCGTTTCTCGCCAGCTGCGGCGGGGTTGTTGTCGCGCGCCCGAATTTTCGACTGATAGCGAAACTTGCGCCGCATCAGGCCTCCCGGATCCTGGGGCAGGCTGCGCAGCCACTGCTCGCTCATGTCCGATAGCGGGGTCTCTTCGGGCATGTTCTGCGCCTGCTGCAGATTCTTCAGGTCTTGCGCGTTTTTGTTCTCGGTTTCGTTGGCCGTCTGTTTCTCATCGTTTTGCTTTTCGGCCTCGCTCTTTTCTTCCTTCTCGCCATCAGATAGCGGGTCAGCCGACGTGTCCTGGTCGGATCCGCCCTGGCTGCTGTTCGAAGGGTTGCTTTCGCCTTCCTTCTTTTCGTCTCCCTGGCGCTGGGAGTTGTTTGACTGGGACGATGCGTCCTCTTCGCTGTCCTCGGATTTTCCCTCTTTGGAGTCCTCGCCCTGTTGCTGCTGGCTCTGATCCTGTTTCTGCTGCTGCATCAGTTTTTCGAGCGCTTCGAGGTTGTGTTTGGCGTTCTCGTGATCGGGGTCGATCTTCAGCGCCTCGCGATAGCTTTCAAGGGCTTTGTCGTACTGTTCGTTAAGGGCAAGCGCGTTGCCCTGGTTGTAAAAATGACGCGCGCCGTCTCCTTCGCCAAGCTTGCCCGCGGCTTTGTCGTAACTGCCGTTGCGATAATCGGCGACACCCTGCCACTCACGGTTCTTGAAAAGCTCGGACGCCTTTTGCGCGTCATCGCTCTCGAGCGCACGCGCGGCCTGCTGGTCGCGGCGCAGCCACAGGTCATCCCAGCTGAACGCGTGGGCCTGTCTTGGCATCATTGGTGCCGACAGCAGGGCAACCGGAACAATCCAGAACAGGTTGCGTCGAAACGCGATCAGTCCAAGCGGCACCAGCAGCAGTGCCAGCCAGAACCCCGAGTCGAATCGTGTATCGAAAGCGGCCGTCGCGCGTTCGAACTCGGATTCGAGGTCAGGTTTGGCAACATTGAGTATGCGAACCAGGTCGGAGTCGTCGTTGCTCAGGTCCGCGTATACACCGCCGTGGTCGGCGGCGAGAGAATTCAGGGTCGTGCGGTCAAGAGCTGCGATGACAATCGCGTTGTTACTGTCGCGCAAAAAACTGCCACCGGGCCCCGGTATGGGGGCGCCTTCGGCTGTGCCGACGCCAATGACCGAAAGCGTCACGCCATCGGGCATCGTTGGCGCGATGTTGCTTCGTGCGATCGAAGTCACGCCGTCGCTGATCAGCACGATGTCGCCGGTCACGGCATCCGCGTTGGTGAGCAGTTTCAGGGCCATCGAGATCGCGGCTTCGGTGTTGCTGCCGGCGCCCGGCATGATCTCCGGGTGCAGCGTCGGGACCAGCGCCTCGATGTTGCGTGTGTCGTCCGTCAGCGGCGCGATTCTGTAGGCATCGTCGGCGTAGGCGATCAACGCGGTTTCGCCCTCGGTGCGCATTCGCAACAGATCGATGAGCTTGAGTCTTGCACGCGTCAGGCGATTGGGCGCGACGTCGTTGACGAGCATCGACGGCGAGAGGTCAAACACCACGACCACCGCGTCGCGATTTTGCTGCACCGGCTGGGGGATTCGCGAAAAGCTGGGACCTGCCAGCGCAAAAATGGCAATCGCCATCGTCGTCAGGGTGATCGCCCGGGCAAAAGGTTGCTGCACAGTCGACGATACACGCAGGTGCTTGAGTTTTTCGGCCGAGATGTAGTTCTCCCACGCGCTCGCCGACGCGAATGACCGCCAGAAAATTGCGAGCGGGATCAGCGCCAGCAGGGCGAGCAGCCACCAGGGTCGAATGAATTCAAAACTCTCGATCATGCGCTCATGCTCCCGCTGCGTGATCGCGCCAGCACCAGCAGCGTGCCGAACGCGAGTGCTCCTGACAGCGGCCAGTGAA
>CALHMG010000011.1 GCA_938034705.1 uncultured Gammaproteobacteria bacterium | reverse complement strand
GGTCACTTGTGCTTGCGGATAAAGCTGTTTCACAGCCTGTGCCATCAAGTGAGCCGTTGAATGGCGTATGATTTCGATACCCTTGTCATCTTTGGCAGTAATAATTGAAAGCTCCGAATCGCTCTCGATCGTAAATGATGTATCAACCTGCCTGCCATCAGCGAGCGCTCCAAGCGCAGCTTTAGCCAGGCCAGGTCCGATCGCAGCCGCGACCTGGGCAACAGTAACAGGCTGATCGAACTCACGTGTTGAGCCGTCAGGTAAAGTAATCACGGGCATAATTTTTAAACCAGACTAAATACTTAATCTACAACAGATATATGATAATGGTAGGCGCGAGTGGGATCGAACCACCGACCACCACCATGTCAAGGTGGTGCTCTACCACTGAGCTACGCGCCTGTAGAACCTGAAAACTATCACACCCTCGGTGGCGCGTTCAATTTAAAACGCTAGCCTGACTTGCCGCCAGAAACCACGCCCAGGCCGCTGTCGCGGATTTTGGCGAGCTGGTCGCGGATTCTCGCGGCCTCCTCAAATTCAAGGTTTCTGGCGTGCTCGTACATCTCGGTTTCAAGCTTGCGAATGGTCTTGCCCATGGACGCAGGGTCAAGCTGGGCTTCGTTCTCTGCGGTTTCCACCGCCGCCGCTTTGCCGCGTTTTCGGGCAGGCATACGCGCCACACCGACGCCGTCGATAATGTCGCGAATCTCCTTCTTGATCCCAACAGGCGTGATGCCCTGCTCGGTGTTGTGAGCAATCTGTTTTTCCCGGCGGCGGTTGGTCTCGGACATGGCCTGATCCATCGCGCCGGTGATGGTGTCCCCGTAGAGAATCGCCTTGCCGTTGAGGTTTCGCGCGGCTCGACCGATGGTCTGAATGAGCGATCGCGTTGAACGCAAAAATCCCTGCTTGTCGGCATCGAGAATCGCGACCAGCGAGACCTCGGGCATATCCAGACCCTCGCGCAGCAGGTTGATGCCCACCAGGACGTCAAACTCCCCTGCCCTCAGGTCTCGGATAATTTCAACGCGCTCCACGGTATCGATATCCGAATGCAGATAACGCACTTTGACGCCATGATCGTGCAGATAGTCCGTAAGGTCCTCGGACATGCGCTTTGTGAGCGTCGTAACCAGCACACGCTCGTTAACCTCAACGCGCTTGTGGATCTCTGAAAGCAGATCGTCGACCTGGGTACCCACAGGTCTCACCTCAAGCTCGGGGTCAACAAGACCCGTCGGCCGAACGATCATGTCGATCACGTCAGGCGCATGCTCGAGTTCATAGGGCCCCGGGGTCGCCGACACAAAAATCGTCTGCGGCATCATTCGCTCAAACTCTTCGAACTTCAGCGGCCGGTTATCAAGTGCGCTCGGCAGTCTGAAACCATATTCAACAAGCGTTTCCTTACGCGACCGGTCGCCTTTATACATCGCGCCGATTTGCGGCATCGTCACGTGGCTCTCGTCGATGAACATCAACGCGTTGGGCGGCAGATAGTCAATCAGCGTCGGTGGCGCTTCGCCAGGCTCTCGGCCCGACAGATAGCGCGAATAGTTCTCAATCCCGTTGCAGTAGCCGACTTCGCGCATCATCTCCAGATCATAGATGGTGCGCTGCTCCAGACGCTGCGCCTCGACCAGCTTGCCCGCTTCTTTCAGCTGCTTGAGTCGTTCCCGAAGCTCAGCCCGAATATCGTCGAGGCAGGCGTTGAGCGTCTCGCGCGGGGTTACGTAGTGGCTCTTTGGATAAATCGTCGTGCGATTCATCTGCTCATCGGTTTCGCCCGTTAGCGGATCGAAATACGAAAGTCGCTCAATCTCGTCGCCAAAAAGCTCAACGCGAATGGCCTGCTGCTCGGATTCTGCGGGATAAATATCTATCACGTCCCCACGCACACGAAAATTTCCGCGTCGAAGTTCAAGATCATTGCGCGTGTACTGAAGCTCGGTCAGCCGCTTGAGCAGATCGCGCTGGTCAAACAGCCCGCCTTCCTTAAGGTGCAGCACCATGCCGTGATAGGCCTCGGGATCACCCAGACCGTAGATCGCCGAGACGGTCGCGACAATGATCGTGTCCTTGCGCTCCAGGATGGCCTTGGTCGCGGACAGCCGCATCTGATCGATGTGCTCATTGATAGATGCGTCTTTTTCGATAAACGTGTCTGAACTGGGAACGTACGCTTCGGGCTGGTAGTAGTCGTAGTACGAGACAAAGTACTCGACCGCGTTGTGCGGAAAGAAGTCGCGCATCTCTGAGTAAAGCTGCGCCGCCAGCGTCTTGTTCGGCGCCATGATAAATGCCGGGCGCTGCTGGTCGCTGATCACGTTCGCGATGCTGAACGTCTTGCCCGATCCCGTCACGCCAAGCAGCGTCTGATACGCCTCGCCGGCGTTGATACCAGCATTCATAGCGGCAATTGCCGCGGGCTGATCACCTGCCGGTGCCCACTCGGCCTCAAGTTTGAACTGCTTCTCTGCCATCGTCGCGCCTGAGTCCTCGTTGCAAAGTTTGTAGACCGGCCCTGGGTATTCACCAGCCAGAGCCAGAAACGCCTCGAATTCCGATATCCCGCTCACGTATCACCGGAAACGAGCTGTGAACCACCCAAGTCGCATCCGCGCCATTGACCACCGTCGGTAGCGCCCAGCAACCCGGCGGGTGTTCTTTTTCATTGAGCCCGGTCACAAACGCGAATCGGTTCGATTATACTCGACCGCTCAAATCGACAACACAAGTGCTACCCCATGCAGCTGACCGACCGTGTAAACAACATCAAGCCATCACCCACAATGGCCGTTACC
>CALHMG010000010.1 GCA_938034705.1 uncultured Gammaproteobacteria bacterium | reverse complement strand
CTCCTGTGCTTCAGTTAAGTGCCTCCCAACCACACTGGATTCGGCCAACACCTGTGCTGGGTGGAGGCGAACCGGTATGGCGAGCGAATAGGGGTTAGTCCCAACGCCGTAGAGTGCCAGGTCAATACGCCGAGTTTTTCGGGCGATGCGCTGACAATTTGCGCATGCGTGTGATCAAGACGTTAGCAAGTGTCTGCAAGCACTGTTCAATCGATTTGCTTTGTGATGACATTGTGTCTTGAAGCCAGTCGAGGGACTGGCCAACCTGTGTGTCGGTGTCGCTTGGCGTAAGCGACCCTGTCGCGTTCAAGGTTGCGATTGTGACCATCTGGTCAATAATCGTTACAATAAACAGTGTTAAACCGTTGATAAGTAACAAGAAATACTAGATTTCGACGGTATATTAGCCCTGTCATCAAAACCAACGTGGAGGTAGGCAAGATGGATCCAGTAGCACTTATTATCTTTCTCGCAATTGGTGCGGTGGCCGGTCTTTTGGCAGGCATGCTCATGAAAGGCCGCGGCTTTGGCATTGTCGGCAACATGATTGTCGGTGTCATCGGCTCATTCATTGGAGGCTTTTTGTTCAGCGCGGTCGGTGTCGGCGCCGGGGGTGGTCTGCTGGGCTCGATCATCACTGCGGTCGTCGGTGCTGTCGTACTGCTCTTCGTCATCAGTCTGGTGAAGCGCGCGACCTGATCAAGCGTTCAGTGTTTGGTTAAAAGACGGCGTCTCTTTCGAGGCGTCGTTTTTTTTGGCCAAACTGTTTTTGTACGAAAGTATTACGTTACGCATCACGCTTTCCCTGAGCTGAAAGATTCAGGCACACTTTGTCGATGGCAGCGAAAAAGAAAAAGACACGCCAGGCTAAGCGCCCCGCGGCTGACGATTCCGATCGTAAGCCTTTCAAAGAGTATTTCGATCGAGCAGCCGCAAACGCGCTGGCTGCGCAGGTAGGGCGCGTTACGAAATCGTTTGATCAAAAAAAGTTCGTGCGTCTTGCGGTGAAGGGTCTGGATGAACTTGAGTTCAACGGACGCGTTGTCAATTTCTCCAACGCCCTGGCTGAGACGCTGCCTTCTTCAAGGCCCCGCGCGATGGCGATCCTGAACAAGAGCCTGCCGGATCCGCTTCCCGACTGCGAAAACGTTACCGATGGCTATCTTCAGTGGCCGGTAGGGCAGTTCATTGCCGACTATGGTGTCGATTGCTTTGAAGAATCGATGGAGCTGATGATTGAAATGACGCAGCGGTTCTCCGCTGAGTATGCAATCCGGCCGTTTGTCGAGCGCTATCCTGAAGAGATATTCAAGCGTCTGCTCAAGCTCACCAGGCACAAAAGCCCTCATGTTCGAAGACTGTGCTCGGAAGGCATTCGAACCCGGTTACCGTGGGGGCGCAAGCTCACTGCGCTGATTGACGATACGTCGCCAATCTGGCCGATCCTCGAGAAGCTGCGGGATGACGACGAGATCTATGTGCAGAAATCGGTTGCCAATAACATAAACGACATCGCCAAAGACCATCCGGAGCAGGTTGTTAAAAGGCTAAAGACCTGGAAGAAGGGCAGCACGCCCGCGCGTGACTGGGTGATAAAGCATGCGCTTCGCACTCTGATAAAGGACGGCAACGCCGACGCATTGGCGATTGTTGGGTACGGACCACCGAAAAAACTCAAAGCGCAGCTCTCAGCTTCCCCCAAAAGCGTGAAAATTGGCGAATCTGTCGAGCTGCAGGTTGATCTGATCTCGGGTCACGGCCGCAGTCAGAGTCTTCTGGTTGACTATGCGGTGCACTATGTCAGAAAAAATGGTTCGGCCAATGCAAAAGTGTTCAAGTGGAAGTCAATCGAGATATTGCCTGACTCCAGCCAAACGCTGAAAAAGAAACACTCGTTGAAAACGACGACAATTCGGGCGCTGTACCCCGGCGAACATGTCGTGGAACTTCAGGTCAACGGGCAACGCCTCGCGAGTACAAAGTTCAAGCTGACGCGGTGAGCGTCATGACGTTGGCTTAAGGATCCCTACGGGTTCAGTCGCGGGGTTGATGAACTCATCTGTTGGGTGCTCGGTTCGTCCATAACCCCACCAAACCTTAAAGCCAAGCAGCGCGAGCACTTTCGGCGAGGCGCTGGCCACAACTTCCTTTCGAGTTCCCGCGACGAAGTTTTCCTGGGGTCTGAACTGTGGTCCACAGAACGTGATCAGCACGGCGTGCCGTGGGTGGGTGGACATGTTCGCGCCCGTACCGTGCCAGACGCGACCGTCCGTTATCAGTGCGGTACCCGCGGGGGCGCATGCCTGGACCGATTCGACATCGGCGTCAACTTCGGCATCCGGGTGCCGACCTTTTCGATGACTGCCGGGTACGACATGTGTCGCGCCATTTTCGGCCGTGAAATCATCAAGCATGAAAATAATATTGCTCACGACGGCGGGAGCAATATGTGTGGCGTTCTCGCCACCCGGGTCGCCAAATCGACTTCGTGTGATAGAGCCGGCCGGCAGGTCGCGTGCGTCACGCCGGGTCGGCTGTGGCAACCACCACTGGTCCGTGTGAAGCGGCATTTCTACACCACCGGGTTTTGCGATGTTTGCCGTAAAGCTTGAAATCAGAATTTCGTCGCCCAACACGTGGTGCACAAGATCCAGCGGTCGTTGGTTATCAAGCAGGTCAAGAAAAACCTGTCCCTTGTTGGGCAGCATCCACACGCGCTGGTTTACGCCGCCGTTACTCTCTTTGAATGCTTCAGGTCGAACGCGTCCCTGCTCATCAAGGAAGGTTCCCCATTGCTGCGAAGGTCCACCATCTTCAAAAGCGTGTCCTGCAGATTTTTCTGCCTGCGCCTGTTCAATCAGGCGTTGTTTCAGCTGTGCGATTTGCTGCTTGCTGAGGGCGTTGGCCAGCAGGCAGTACCCGTGATCGTCAAGATCCTGGCGTGCGCGGTCGTGGTCGGCGGTAGGGGTGAGAGCCATCGAGATACAGAAGTCTGGATTCCAGAATAAATTCTGGAACCAGGCCAGTCGGTTGTCACTTCGGGTGACCGCATGGTGGCAGATCAGCTGAGGTCAGAAGCTGATCGACAGCATCAAAGCCAGCTTTATGAGATCGGCCTGTCTGTTGGTCCTCGTTTTCAGGAACGTGTTTTTAAGGTGCGCTCGAACGGTGTTGGTGGAAACGCCACGGCGCGTTGCGATTTCTTTGAGTGAAAGACCTTCGACCAGATCCTGGGTCAGGCGTACCTCAGCCGCGGTGAGGTCGAATAACTCGATTAACGCGACGACATGCAACTCGAGTCCTGAATTACAGTTGAGGACCAGGATGTCTGTGTCGTTTTCGCGGCAGGCGACTTTTACCGCCACGGGCTGATCCACTGACGGCACAAACGTAAAGGCGGTATCCGGGGTGTCTGTCTGCCGTGCTTTTTTGACCAGTGAGTGAATGCGCACGGCGGTGTCGTGGTCCCGCGCTCGCAGTTCGTTATTGACCACCTGAAGTGTCACCAGTTCAGTGGTGCAGCTGGTTGGTCTGCGGAAATCGAGCACGTTAAGCGCGTCGTCAACCCGAAACTGCCAGAGTATCGGGTGTGGCTGTAAATCGCTCAACGTTGTGGGTTCCTCATGGCGACTGCCAGATGTTGCTCCGTCGGTTTGATTGGAGATGTCGTGGTTAAGTAGAACATTGCCCATGTCGTTCATATTGATAGCCCTCTGCGATGCAGCATCCCGCGGCGGCTTCAATGGGCATGTGGGGATTCCCACGTTTTCGAGACAAATGGAGGAACAACCGCATGCGTGTAGTGGTATCGCCGAACAAAATAAACGGCTGGAGAAATTAAATTT
>CALHMG010000009.1 GCA_938034705.1 uncultured Gammaproteobacteria bacterium | reverse complement strand
GGAGTGAACCTGCAGCACGCGCCTTTTATGGCAAAACCGCTTTGTCAGTCGCTGTACAGTCTGGGTGACGCGAACATAGCGCCACCGTTCTACGCCTACCCAAACACTTCGGGTGCATCGATTCAGCTGGGCGATTTCTATACCGGGACGGCTTACCCACAGACCTGGCGGGGAAGGCTGTTTTTCAGTGATATCAATACGGCAAAAATGCGCGCGATCGATACGGCAACCGGCGAGGTGCTGCCGTTCGCGGAGGGACTCGGTGGCATCACGGAGATCCGTGCAGGCAATGACAGCAATCTGTACATGATTAATCTCTACAACGGTCAGCTGAAAAAGCTGAGCTACGTCGCTGGCGGTAACACTCCACCAGTCGCGGTGATTGATGCCACGTCGCTGACCGGACAGGCGCCGTTGACGACGCTGTTTTCGGCGAACTCTTCTTACGATCCGGACGGAGATCCGCTGACCTATAGCTGGGACTTCGGTGATGGATCGGCACCCGTCACCGGGGCGCTGGCAACCCATGAGTATGTTGCCGCTGATCAATTCACGGCGACATTGACCGTGACGGACTCAAACGGCTTGTCGGCCTCCGAATCCGTGTCGGTGGTGGCCAACAACACGGCGCCTGTCGCAAAGATCACATCCGTCGTCAATCAGCAGGGCACGACGGTCTATCGGGTTGGTGGCACGATCAGCTTTGAGGGTACAGGCAGTGATGCCGAGGACGGAGAACTCGCGGGCGGATCTTTGGTCTGGGATGCGTTCATTGTCCACAACGCGCATACACATCCCAACTACTTTGGTGGAACAGGCGCCACGGGCGGATTTGTATACCGAGACCATGAAGACAACAGCCACATTCGGCTGTGCCTCACGGCAACCGATGCTGGTGGGCTGTCGGATACAGACTGTTTTGACGTGTTTCCACTCGAAGCGGTTTATTCGATTAACTCGAACCCCCAGGGCGTTGCGGTGGACTATTCCGGCAACACCCTGATTACGCCGTTTTATGTCACCACCACGGTGGGTGGCACACGGACGTTGAGCGCGCCGGCTGCGACACCTGCCGGGGATGCATTTGAGTTCTGGTCGTTTGGTGGCGGACGGTCGCAGGAGATTGTGGTTCAGGAAGTGCCGCCCACGGTAGTCGCAAACTATTCGTCCGGTGCATTGCCCGCAATTATCCAACCAGCGCCAGGGTCGGAACTCGATTCCGCAACCCAGACGTTCAGCTGGAATGCCAACGGACTTCAGGTGGATGAGTGGAAGATCTCGATAGGCAGCGCGCTGGGTGACGACGATTTGCTCGCGACCGAGAGTCTGGGTCAGGCCACTACCGAGAGTTTCACGGGCCTGCCGCAGGACGGCCGCACGATCTATGTGCGCCTTTATTATGTGCAGGGCAGTACAACCTCATTCGTAGATTTCAGCTTCAAGACATCGGTTTTTGTCGAACCGGAGCCGCCAGTGTCGGGGCTCGTTCTCAATGTTGTCGACACGAACGAGTACGGTTTTCGATTCAACGGCACGAGTTGCTGCATGGACGGCTACACGACGACCTTTGCGACGCAGTCCAGCGACCTGGTGTTGCGTGTCGATGGCTATGACATCGACCATCGTAAGGAGATTGAGGTGCTTGTTAACGGACAACGCGTCGGCTACCTCGAAGTAACAGCTGATGAGTCGATGGGTTCCAACGAGCTCAAGATACCCAGACGACTCATGACAGGCTCGAATGGCGTCAATACGCTCGAATTCGTTCAGCGCAAATCCGGCTATTCGTGGGGTGTTACAAATCTGTTGCTCAGTGTTGAAGGGCAGTCCCGGCCACTTGTGGTTAACGAGACGGACACCGGTCGTTACGGCAATCGGTTTGATGGGGTCGAATGCTGCGCAACTTCCTATGTCACGACGTTCGAAAGCCAGCCAGTAGATCTGACGTTGACGCTGGATGGTTTCGATATCGATCGAGCGACAGAAGTGAAGGTGTTCGTGAACGGCGTGTCCGTAGGCAGTCTTGCTATAACGCCCAATAACGCGCTGGGTCCGAGCACACTGGCGATTCCGGCAGGCGTGCTGTCGACATCTGGCACCGCCAACACGTTGACTTTCGTGAAGTCAGATCCTGGCTATCGCTGGGGGATAACCAATCTTCTTCTTGCGCCTTGATTTTGGCGGCAGGAGCCTGACAGCGTTCGGCGTAAATGCTGGACAGCGGACTTCTCGAATACCATCTGGTCTGATTGAATGAGCCGTCGGTGAGCCTCGCTATCGTGTGGGGTAAACTGAGGCTAATTCACGACTGACCAGCGGAGTAAACGGGAGTTGCTATGACTAACGACGTCAAAGATGAGATTGGTTCATCCGTTCTCTTTGAGAACGACGAAATAAAGGTGTGGGACCTTCAGGTCGAGCCGGGAAAGGGCCATGGCATGCACCGGCACACAAATGACTATGTTCTTGTGTTCATCGGGGACTGTCGCTTGCGTGGCGTGAATCAGGATGGTTCAACCCGTTTCGAACAGGATATGCATGACGGCGACACGATCCTTCGCACCATAGACGGCGACGAGGACATTCACGACGCTGTTAACGTTGGGACCACCATGTCCCGCAACCTCATAATTGAGCTCAAAAAGCCGACCAGCTGACTGCGGGCGGCTTTTGATCTGGGCTTCGGTCCCGGGCTAGGGCGTCGGGGCCTGCGAATCGCACGACCATCGGTCGGCTGTCAGTAGAGCTTCTGGCACCCGTTGCCGTGTGCGTTTTGTCGCTCGCCCGATCACGCATGTAATATCGATTCATTGCTTACCTGATTCCAACAAGAACTATCAATGACTGACGCTGACAACAAAAAGCAGACAACGCACGACTCGGACGAGGACGAACGTAACGCCAATATCAAGATCTACGTTGATGGCGATATCGTTCACCGGGATGAGGCGAAGGTATCCGTTTACGATTCGGGGTTCATGCTCGGTGATGGTATGTGGGAGGGCATGCGCCTTTACAACAACCGCTGGGCGTTCTTTGAGGAACACATGGATCGACTGTTTGACAGCTGTAAAGCAGTAGATCTTGATATCGGTATGGATCGCGACGGTATCGCCGATGCTTTGCGCCGCACAGCCGAAGCCAACGGAATGACGACCGACGTGCACTGTCGGTTGATGGTGACTCGTGGCGTCAAGGTCAAACCCTTTCAGCACCCCAGTCTGTCGCGCTCGGGTTCGACGGTGGTCATCATCATGGAGCATTCGAAACCGGTTGATCGCATGAAAACACGCGGGATTCGACTGGCATCGGTGCCGCAGGTTCGCGGACTGCCGCATTCTCAGGACGCAAAATTCAACTCGCACTCCAAATTGAATTGCGTCATTGCCTGTCTGCAGGCGGAAGCGGCCGGTGCCGATGAGGCGCTCATGCTTGACCCCAATGGTTTTGTAAATACCACCAACGCGTGCAACTTTTTTATCGTGCGCAAAGGAGAGGTCTGGACATCAAGCGGCGACTACTGCATGAACGGCGTAACCCGTCAGAAAGTAATTGACCTGTGCCGCGACAACGCGATCCCTGTATTTGAGAAAAACTATTCGCTGTACGAAGCATATTCTGCCGACGAGGCATTTTTGACAGGGACTTTTGGTGCGCAAACGCCGGTCAGCGAGATTGATGGAAAGCAGATAGGAACCGGGTCTGCAGGGCCGATGACGGTCAGGCTGCGGGGCCTGTATAAAACCCTTGTCGAGCAGCATACCGGTCAAGTGAGCTGACACGAGGGCCGCTGATTTACCGCAGACGCGTTCGTCTCGGGTGAGCCGACATGCTGAATTTCGTTTGTTCTAGATTTCCTGATTCAGCCGCGGTTTCCAGAACGGTCTGAAGAGTTCGATTTTTGGGCATCGGTTCATTACCACACGCATTCCGGCCGCTTCGGCAAGTCTTGCGGCATCGTCGTCTCTGACACCGATCTGGGCCCAGAGCACTTTAGCCCCGATCTCAATCGCTTCTTCGGCGACGCCATACAGCGCGCTTGAACTCCTGAAAACTTCAACCATGTCGACCGGGCGATCTATCGCCGCGAGACTCTCGTAAACCGGCAGCCCTCGAATTTCGCCACCGGCTTCTTTCGGGTTAACCGGAATCATGTCGTATCCGGTTTCGCTTAAGACCCGCAATACCCCGTAGCTGAACTTGGTCGGGTCGCTGCTGGCTCCAACCATTGCGATGGTTTTGACGGATTTGAGAATGTCGGCCAGGTATTCCGACGGATATTCGTCGTCGTGGTCAGTGTGCAGTACGGTCATATTGGTGCGGTCTGTGAATCTGAAGGTTGAGTTTGCGGTTGCTATTTATCGCGCGGGGTGGCGATGTCGGCTTTTAGTTCGTGGTCAGCCAGCGGACTCGCGAACGGATTTCGATAAAGTCGGTCGTGGCTCTCTACGCCGATTTCAATTGTGCAGTCCGATTTGGGATGTGCCACGCACAACAGGATGTAGCCATCGTTCAGCTGTCGATTGTTCAAAGCTACGGCTGCACGCTGATCGATGTCTCCCGTCAACAGCTTCGCGGCGCACGAGATGCAGCCGCCATAACGACAGCCATACGGCAGTGAATAGCCAGCGTCTTCCAGCGCATCCAGCAACGACATCCGGCCGTCGACGCGCACGCTGGTATTGTCACGATTCGCAAGCGTGATCTCAAAGTTGCGGTCTACAGCCATATGTCAGAGGTGCAGTCGCCACCGGGATAACGGGTTTCGTGACATCGCGCGGGGCCGTTCGGTTCGTTACCAAAGTCGACGAAGAATCGTTCGTCGATCTCCATTCCTCCGTTGTCGGTATCGCAGTTCACCATCACCATGCAGCCGCCGTTTTCGCGTATGTCCGGGTAGAACTGATTGTCCCAGGTCGAAAACAGAGAGGTTGTGACGTACAGGCGTTTGCCGTCGAGGCTCAGCTGGATCATCTGCGGGCCTCCTGTGATTTTGTGGCCGTTTACCTCGGGTGCTTTTCCGAGCAGGCCTCCCATCCAGACCTGTCCGGTGAATTTCGGGTTCGAGGGGTCAGAGATGTCGTACTGACGAATGTCACCGTGGAGCCAGTTGCAGAAATACAGAAACCGATCGTCCATGGACAGGAGTATCACCGAGATCAATCCGGGAACGGGAATAGGCCACTCCGGATGTGGCTCGTTTTCCACATCGATGATCTTTTCCCACACCCATTCACCGTCCTTGTTGTACCAGTGAATAATATTGGATGAGAGAGCGGCGCCAACGAATCCGTGGCTCGAAGCAGGATCGTGATGAAACCGTACCTCGAGAGGTACCAGGCCGTCTTCGCCCAGATAAAATGTCTGATCGACTTTTTTCTTTTCGAAATCCCAGAAGTGCAGTTCGCGACCGTATTTAAGGTGTCCCACTTCCTCCAGATCAAATCCCGGCATAAAGGTGTTAGGTGCGGCCCATTCCGAAGAAACCATCACATTGTGGCGTGGCTGATACCAGAAGTCGTAGTTGAATTTCATGCCGCCAAGATCATTTTCCCATCGCCCGAGAATTTCAAAGTCTTCGTTCAAATGGAGAAAGCCACCGGGTGCTTCACCTTTGGCGTCGCCCAGCATTGAGATAATGATGTCAGAACCGAGACAGTGAACAGTGTGAGGAGCTGAGAGATTGGTTTTGGCTTTGATCTCGTCGCCTTTGATCACCTTGTGTAATTTCGGATTCTTTGGATCCTCACCACAGTCAACGATATGCAAGTTGCTGCTGCGAACACCGGGGACGATCAGATAGCGTCGTTCTTTAGTGGCGTCGTCATGGCAGGAAGAACAGGCATTCCAGCCCATATGGTGCAGTTCGTCGCCGATGCCGGGCATTTCGAGTCGACTGATAACCTGGCTGTACGTCGGACTGTCAGGATCGGCATCGATTGTGGCGAGGTAATCCGGTTTCTGAATGCCGGTGCCTATGTACAACGCGACCGTATACAGCAGTTTTTCCCGCGGTGCCTGCATCGCCTCGGCGGGAGATGCATAACCTGGGCCACAACACTCGACGTTCATCGACCGATCTCATCAAAAACTCCGGAAGAAGAATTATCGGCCTACCTGTGGCGCGGTGTCGACGCTGAATGCGTCAGTTTTGGACGTCGGAATTGACGTAGCGGTAACGTGAGGCGACTCCTTGTGCCGACTGGGTTTGGAGTCGTCGGAGTGCGAGGCCGGGTCGCTATGGTTTTTTTGCGGTCAACGTGTAGCACATGGGCAGCTGGGCGTCCTGATCGCGATAAATGTCGTAGTCGACTTCGCGGTTTGAATGCGGGTATTCGATGAGTTCGGCTATCTGCAG
>CALHMG010000008.1 GCA_938034705.1 uncultured Gammaproteobacteria bacterium | reverse complement strand
AGCCGTTACGGCCGGTCACCCTCGAACAGGCAGCCTGACGACTGCGCCACACCGGAGCAGCGAAGAGTGCCTGTCAGTCACCGAGCCAATCCGGGCGTTCACAGTACTTTCCACACCAGTCGGTGATCGTGGTTTGGTAAGATCTGGTCTCCACCTTGCGTTGCAGACCAAGTCAAGACTTAACGATGTCCGAGTCACAATCAGACCAGAACCAGGAACCGTTGTGGGTACCCTCCGCTGATCGAATAGCGGCGGCGAACATAACGCGATTCACAGCTGACGCTGCCCAGCGCTGGGCACGGGAATTTACCGACTACAACAGCGTGCATCGCTGGTCCGTCGAACACCCCGAAGAGTTCTGGCGATCCGTCTGGGATACGGTCCCGGTAATTCGCAGTGTCGACGCGGCTACGGTTCTCGAGGACGCTCACCTTATGCCGGGCGCCAGATGGTTTCCCGGGGCTCGCCTGAACTACGCCGAAAACCTGCTGCGCAAAAACGACGATTCTCCGTCAATGGTGTTTCGCGACGAAACGGGTGAAACGCGCACGCTGAGTGCTGCCGAAGTCAGTGAGCAGGTAGCCGCGGTCGCCGCCGCGCTTCGCGCCGAAGGTGTCGCTGTCGGTGATCGTGTCGCCGGCTATTTGCCGAACCTGCCGGAGACGATAATTGCGATGCTCGGTGCGGCGTCCATCGGTGCGGTATGGTCGAGCTGCTCACCGGACTTTGGTGTCCAGGGTGTGCTGGACAGATTTGGTCAGATTGAGCCACGGGTGTTTATCTGCACCAACGCCTACTACTACAACGGCAAGATCGTTGACTGCACCGCAAAGTCCAACGAAATTCTCGCGAACCTGCCCACGGTTGAGCGCGTCGTTGTCGTCCCGTTTGCCGGTGATTCGGCGGGACCTGCGGGAAGCGTGACGCTGCAGGACTGGACGGCTCCTCACAGGGGAGCTGCGCATCAGTTTGAGCAGCTGCCTTTTGATCATCCGCTGTTTATCATGTTTTCGTCCGGCACGACGGGCGCCCCCAAATGCATCGTTCACGGCGCCGGCGGTACGCTGCTAAAACATCTGGTCGAGCATCAGCTGCACACCGATGTCAAAGAAGGCGATCGTCTCTTTTACTTCACAACCTGCGGCTGGATGATGTGGAACTGGCTGGTTTCCGGTATGGCTCTCGGAGCAACTTTGATGTTGTACGACGGCTCACCGTTTTATCCCGGGCCCAACGCGGTCTTTAACTACGCCGAGAAAGAACGCTTTACGATTTTCGGTACGTCCGCCAAGTACATTGATGCCTGTGCCAAAGCCGGGCTTCATCCTGAACGCACCCATGATCTTTCGGAGCTGAAGACCATTCTGTCGACCGGCTCACCACTCGTGCCCGAGAGCTTCGACTATGTCTACGAGCGGGTAAAAAAGGGCGTGTGTCTTTCATCGATTTCCGGTGGAACCGATATCGTCGGGTGCTTTGTGCTTGGCATGCCGATTGTTCCGGTCCACCGGGGCGAGATTCAGGCGATGGGCCTTGGCATGGATGTCGCCGCATTGGGCGACGACGGTCGACCTGTCGCGACTGGCGAAAAAGGCGAGCTGTCGTGCCTGAAGCCTTTTCCCAGCATGCCAATTCATTTCTGGAACGACGCGGACGGCTCAAAGTTTCACGACGCCTATTTCGATCGTTTTGAAAACGTCTGGTGTCACGGTGATTTCGTTGCCATGACCGAGGCCCACGGCATGATCATCTACGGACGATCGGATGCGGTGTTAAATCCCGGAGGCGTCAGAATTGGTACGGCCGAGATCTATCGTCAGGTTGAAAGTCTTGATGATGTGGTTGAGAGCATCGTCATCGGCCAGCAGTTCGATGGGGATGTTCGAGTCGTTCTGTTTGTCAGGCTGCGCGAGGGTCTGGCGCTTAACGAGTTGCTCGAAAAGAGAATTCGCGAAACCGTCCGCAAGAACGCCAGTCCACGCCACGTGCCCGCGAAGATCATTCAGGTCGCCGATATTCCTCGCACCCGAAGTGGCAAGATAGTTGAACTTGCGGTTCGCAATATCGTCCATGGCGAGCCCGTGAAAAACGTCGAGGCCCTGGCCAACCCCGAGGCGCTCGATCTGTTTCGCGGACATGCGGAATTATCCAAAGCCTGAGATTTCTTAAGTACTCGTAATTGCTGGGGTTTCTCGTCGCTGAGCCGGGTCAGCGGCCGCTTCTGTCCGACGCGCTGCACTCACTGCAGCCGCTGTGAACTATCTTTAAGAGAGTGAGCCTGCTGCAGTGAGTGCGGCGGGTCAGGGGCTCTCGATCATGACTAACAGAACCGGATGAACCTTCGCGCCAAATTGATGGTGCCGTTGGCGGTGCTCTTTGTGAGCGTCGCCGCGTATTTCCATTTTATCGCGCTGCCCCGCGCGATTGCCGAAACTCGACAGCAGTTTCACATGCAGGTGGACAGCGACGTTACCGCGATCGCTCGCACGCTCCAGCCGGTTGCCTCCCACGCCAACATCGCCGTGCTCCGGGAGACATCGGGAACCTTCTTTGATTCCAAACAGAGCTGGCGCGAAATGGTCATCCGTAGCGCAAACGATGACATTCTCGTGCGACATGTACGCAGTCAGGATACGGAAAAAGCCATTGTCATGGATGTCCACAAGGTCGACCTTGTGGACCCTTCCTCGGCATCGTCGGAAAGAAACGCCGGCTCGATCATGGTGAAAGCCGATATCGGACCGAGCATCGCCAAGATCAACAGTTCCTATCGGCACTTCCTGCTGGTGCTCGCCAGCGCTCTGGCGTTCACGCTGGTGTTGATGGCTACGCTTTTGTCATCGGTTGTGATCAACCCGCTGCGCAAGGTCGCCGCGGCCGCAGACCGGCTCAGCAAACGTGATTTTCGCCAGCCTGAGCTCGCGATGACGGGTGACGAAGTGGGCGACCTTGCCAGGTCCGTTTCCCACCTGAGTGTGGCGTTGCGTCAGCATGAATTTGACCAGCGCAAGTCAGCGCTCACCATTGCCGGACTGTCCTATCACGATGAACTTACCGGACTGCCCAACAAGGGTTTTCTTACAGATCGTCTGGGTACGGAAATCAAATACGCCGGCGCGGACGACAGATCGATTGCGCTGCTGTTCGTCGATGTTGACAATTTCAAGTCCATAAATGATCTCGCCGGACATGCCGTGGGGGACAAGTGTTTGCGAGAGGTTGCGCATCGGATTGTTTCAACCGCATCGGGTGAGAAGTCTCTCGTCTGCGATATAGAGAGCATGTTCGACGGGCTGGTGGACGGGCGTACATTTGTAGCGCGGTACAGTGCTGATGTTTTCGCTGTGCTGATCGCAGAGCTGGAAGGCGTAGATCTTGCGGCCAAGGTCCGAGCGATTCAGGAGTTCGTGCAGCGACCGTTTGTTGAGGCCGGTCGCGAATTCGATCTGTCGGTCAGCGTCGGTGTTTCAAAATTCCCTGATCATGGCGCAACCAGCGCGGAGCTGGTCAAACACGCCGATACGGCGCTGCATGCCGCAAAGCGTGACACGATGGATCACGTCAGGTTTTTCAGCGACACCCTCGATTCGGCTAACTTTCGTCGACTGTCGCTCGAGAGTTCCCTGCCTCGAGCCACGGAGAACGGTGAAGTTGTGCTTCACTATCAGGCCAAGGTTGATGTGCGAAGCGGAGTGATATCCGGCGTTGAGGCCCTGGCTCGCTGGTCGCATCCTCTGCACGGGGATGTTTCTCCGGGTGAGTTCATTCCAATCTCAGAGCGTCAGGGATCGATTATAGAACTCGGACAGTGGGTGGTTGAGTCGGCCTGCGCCCAGGCTATCGCCTGGCAACGCTCAGGCCTGCCGTCGATTCGAATGGCGGTCAATCTCTCACCGCGCCAGTTTTCGGATTCACAGCTGGTGGATCGAATTCGGCGTGCCGTAGAGGTACACGACATGGACCCCTCGCTGCTGGAGCTCGAACTGACCGAAGGGGCTCTGGTGGATGATCCGGAAAGGGCCGAAAGAACGCTGACGGAACTCAAGGAGCTGGGTGTGTATCTGTCGGTTGATGATTTTGGTACCGGCTACTCGTCTCTGAGCTATCTGCATCGATATCCTATTGATGCGGTAAAGATCGATCGCTCGTTTATCAACACCATTACCGAAGACGAAAACTCCAGGGCAATTGTCAGCGCGATCATCTCAATGGCGCGCAGTCTCAACATGACTGTGGTGGCCGAAGGTGTTGAAACGCCTGAGCAGCTGAAGTTTCTTGCGTCGGCAGGCTGTGATGATGCCCAGGGCTTTTACCTTTCACGGCCTATTGACCCAAGCGACTTTGAGAAATCGTTTGAGGACACCGTTAACTGGACGCTCTCCGCTGTGAAAGAAATCACCGAGAACGCGGACGTGGTCTACGCTAGCTGATTTCTTCAAGGCGCGCCGAAATCGAGACATCGTCGGCCGTACTGCCAAGACCGCTCGGGTGAGCCACGGTGTCTTTCCAGTTCTGAATGCCTTGCGGCGTGAATTCCCCATCGGGCGGTGGGGTATGAATCATTGAACTCGACGACGTGTCACCCGCCACTCGCATCGCCGAGTCGGTTCCACCGTTGTTTTTCTGGGTGACGCGAGCCGAAATGTACTGTACCGAAAGTCCGATGCGCGAACGGGTTGACAGGTTCGGGTTTGACCCGTGCAACGCCATGCTGTGGTGGATTGACGCCTGTCCGGGTTCAAGTTCGCAATGAATCATGTTTGCCCGTTCTTCATCGGTGAGTTCGACTTCCTGTCCTGACAGCAGGAGGTTATCGGTGCCGGTCCGATTGATGTGGGCACGAAAATCGTTCTTGTGACTTGCGCCAATCACGCTCATGCAACCGTTATCGAGGTGAGCATCGGTAAACGCAATCCATGCCGTGACAACATCTTCGGCAGGCTCAAGGCCCCAGTACGTTAGATCCTGATGCCAGCCGACGTAACCGCCTGAGGCTGGCGGTTTCGCGAAAAACGTTGCGCCCCAGCACAGTACGTCAGGACCGATCTTTGCCTGTACGGCGTCGACGATGTTTGGATTGCAGATCACATCCCAGATGATCTTGCTGACCACGTGAACCTTGACCACTTGGCGTGTGCCGGTCCAGCCCGTCATGCGTTGGGCGATGCGCTCATAGTCGGCGAGCAGCGCGGTTGCGTGTTCGCCTTCAAGAACATCGATCGGGTAAACGACACCGTGATGTTCCAGATCGGATCGGATTTTCTGTGGGAGCAGGGTGTTCATCGACTTTCTTGCCTGGCGGCCTGGCCTGGTCGGACTGACGGCCAGAGTAGCTTTCATCGGTGTCGCAGACTTGCCCCGATGAGACGCCATTTTGTCGATGTTGGTCGATGTTGGTCAATGATCATCGGGAGATTGCGACGACGCTTCGGGGCCTGTGGTCCTGTGTTCACTCAGATGTCCGGATCCACCGCGAGGTTCCGATTGTGTGGTTGGGTCCGTCTTAACCGTTCCTCCAGATGCCTGATTCCGGCAATAATTCGTGAATTGGGTTGAATTTTGGTTGCACGAGTTCCATCACGGGACTGACAATCGCGATTCGCGTGGGCCGCGGCTGCGGTCCTTAAGCGGGAATCTATTTCTATTTGCGGGAGGATCAGCCATGCGTTGGGAACGAGGGCGACGAAGCCAGAATATTGAGGACCGTCGTGGAGGCGGTGGCCGACGTGCGGCGGGTATCGGTGGTGGAGCGCTGATACTGGCAATACTCGGAGCTCTGTTCTTTGGTGGTGACATGAGCAGTGTGTTGAACCAGGTTGTTGGCGGTAGCGGCGGCGGCTCGATTCTCGGCGGCGGCAGTAACACTGGCGGACCGGTTCAGGAAACCGCTGGCGAAAAGGCCGCGAGAGAATTCGTTTCGGTCGTACTGGCTGATACCGAAGACACCTGGCATGCGGTTTTTAAGCAAGCGGGTACGCAATACCAGCCGCCAAAACTGGTTCTTTATCGAGGGCAGGTCCAGTCCGCGTGTGGCATGAACACATCGGCGTCGGGGCCGTTCTACTGTCCCGGGGACTACAAGGTCTATCTGGACTTGAGTTTTCTTAACGAGATGAAGCAAATGGGTGCCGGCGGCGATTTCGCACTGGCCTACGTTGTGGCTCATGAAGTCGGTCATCACGTGCAGAATCTGATCGGCACCGCCGGTCGTGTTCGCGAAATGCAGGCGCGCGTGAGCAAGAAGGAAGCGAATCAACTGTCAGTTCGAATGGAACTCCAGGCAGACTGTCTCGCCGGCATATGGACGCACCACACCCAGCGTCGTCGTCAATTTCTCGAAGAGGGTGACCTTGAAGAGGCGATCACCGCGGCCGCGGCGGTTGGCGATGATCACATCCAGCGTCAGGCAACAGGACGTGTTTACCCGGACTCGTTTACGCACGGCACTTCAGCGCAACGGATGGACTGGTTCAAGGCCGGACTGAAGTCGGGCATTCTGGATACCTGCAACAGCTTCCAGTAAACGTATTTGCGGTGCGACCGCACCGTGGGCGACGACCGGCTGCTGATCTGATCTCTACTCAATCGATCCGGTCGCCGGTTCACGTCGCCGTCCAGTGATCAGAGTTCGGGGCACTCGATGGTGTGCAGGTTGTCCCCGGCGCGTACCTGGCCCGCTGTCAGCTCGGTCACACGTTCCAGCGTAACTCCGGGTGCCAGCGCCTGAACGACAAATGCATTTGCATCGACGTCGATGATCGCGAGGTTGCTGTAGATCCGGTTGATGCACTTTTCGCCGGTCAGCGGATACGTGCAGCGTTCCACCAGCTTGGGCTCACCTTTTTTCGTGACATGGTCGGTGAGCACCACCACGCTTTTGGCGCCTACCGCCAGATCCATGGCACCACCAACCCCCGGTATGGCATCAGCGGCGCCCGTCGACCAGTTGGCCAGATCCCCGTTTTCGGCAATCTGCATCGCCCCGAGAAAACAGATATCGATGTGTCCGCCGCGGATCATGGCGAAGCTGTCGGCATGATGGAAATAGCTTGTCCCGGCAATCTCGGTGATCGGCTTCTTGCCGGCATTGATCAGTTCCAGGTCGATGCTGTCTTCGGCAGGACTTGGCCCAAAACCCAGAATACCGTTTTCGCTGTGATAGAAAACGTCACGGTCGGCGGGCAGGTATTCGGCAACCTTTTCCGGCATACCGATGCCCAGATTTACCATCGAGCCGTCTGGAATATCCTGAGCGGCGCACCAGGCCATCTGGTTACGTGAAAGGCCGACCTTCTTCTCGGGTGTACCGGTCACAGGGCAATCCCCTTTGTCTGGTCACCTTCGGTGTAACTGACACCGCGGGCGATAAGTTGTGATTCGAGCATGGGTTGCGCGACAACCGCGATTCGGTCGACAAAAATGCCAGGTGTAATGACGTGTTCCGGGTCGATGCCGCCCGCCTCAACATAGTGTTGGCACTGCACAATCGTCGTTGTCGCCGCCATACACATGATGGGGCCAAAATTGCGCGCGGTTTTGTAATAGGTAAGGTTGCCGACTCGGTCAGCGGTGAAACACTTGACCAGGGCGTAATCTGCTTTGATCGGGTCCTCCAGAACGTATGTTTCGCCCTCGTATTCCCGGGTCTCTTTGCCCTCGGCCAGTGGCGTTCCGGTAGTGGTGCGAGTGAAAAAGCCACCAATGCCTGAACCGCCTGCCCGAATTTTTTCGGCAAGCGTTCCCTGGGGAACCACCTCAAGCTCGATTCTGTTCGCCCGGTACAGTTCGTTAAATACGTGAGGGTCAACGGTACGCGGGTAGGAGCAGATGATTTTGCGCACCCGTCCCGCCTTGAGGAGAGCGGCAAGTCCCACTTCGCCAGTCCCGGCGTTGTTGTTCACGATCGTGAGATCGGTGGCGCCCTGATCGATCAGTGCATGGACGAGTTCAGTCGGATTGCCAACTTCGCCAAAGCCTCCAATCAGTATCAGGGATCCATCTTCAATGCCGGCGACGGCGTCGTTGAGATCGGCGTGTTTCTTATTGATCATCTGGTGTCACGGCAAACGGTTTACGCGATTGAGTCTGTTCGAACAATTTGGCTTGAGCTCTTCGAGATTGTCGTCGACTGCAGCAGCACTCGCGCAGACGAACAGCACTCGCTTGTGGTTGTCGGTGAGCGTGTTTGGGCAATATCAGAACATGGCACCGCGTGCGGTTACAGGCCAGACCACCTCAACCGTGTCACCTCGAACACCGATATACCATTCGTGCAGATTGACGGTTGGGTCGCAGTGGCCGGGTACCAGCATGACGTGGCTGCCCACGGCGGGCGTTGCGGCATCGTTGTCGATGGTGAGCACGCCATGTTCGTCGGATGCTCCGGTATACGCGATCGACTCGGCCTGCCAGACCGTTGGAAAACCGGAATCAATCGCTACGGACTTGTGACCTGCGTCAAGCACGGCGTGACCGGCCCGGGTGCTGCTGATGACGGTGGCCCTCACGAACAGAGCGTGTTTGAACAGTGAAACCGGCTGGCCGCTGTCATCAAGATTGCGGGCGTAGTCAGCATCCATGAATATGTAGGAGCCGGCCTGAAGTTCGTTGTAGACGCCGCTTGCAATTTCGTTTTCGAAGCTGCCGGTTCCGGCGCCGGCTATGATTTCGCAGCCGATGTCTTCGGATTTGAGAATCGAAGTCGTCTTCTCCACTGCACTGATTGCGCCCTGGATCGCTCTTTGGCGTTCGGCAGAGGTTCGAAGATGCTGTGCGGTTCCGTGGTAAGCCTGAAGACCACGAAAGTGCAGTCGAGGGCTTGCGAGCGTTTTGCGAACCAGGGCCGCGGCGGGCTCTCCGGGCGCGACGCCACAGCGACCGTTGCCGACATCAATTTCTACAAAAACATTGATCTGGCTGTCGTGGCCTGCTGCCGCCATCGCGTTGGCGAGCGCGTCTATATTGTCCGCGTTATCGACACAGACGCTGATTGTTGCCTGGTTTGCGAGCGCAGCAAGACGGGCGAGCTTTTTGGTACCGACCACCTGGTTGCTGACCATCACGTTGTCGATACCGCCTGCGACCAGCGCCTGCGCTTCCGAGGTCTTCTGGCAGCACAGGCCGACCGCACCGCGATCCATCTGCAGGCGGCCGATTTCGGCCGACTTGTGTGTCTTGGCGTGGGGCCGCAGCCGCACACCGTCTGGCAGTTTTGATGCCATTAACGCGAGATTATGTTCAAACGCGTCAAGGTCGATAATCAACGCGGGGGTGTCGATTTCAGAAATCGGATCACCTACGCGAGCCGGGGCCGGTTGCACCATGATATTGCAGTTTTCGAAGTCTGGAAGATGCCTTACAAAGTCGCACACGCAGTTGCCACAAGGCAAGAGACCGGGGCGTGTGATGGATCACGTTGTGTTCATATTGGGTTTGTTATTGTCCTGATCTGTACCCCGAACTCCCAACGAATCCAGACTGGCTTTTCCACTCGAGATGACAGATGACAACCTGAGGTTACTGGCTGCGTTCAACGCATTGGACCTGATTGCGGTGGTCGGGTGTGTTGTGGCGGCGTGGTGTGCGGCGACCTGTGCGCGGCAACCGATGTACCACTCCTCTGCGAATCAGCGTCGACGGGACCGTCATTTGTGGTGGGGCATTTTTCTCGCGCTGATCTTCACCAGCATCTACAAGATGGTGGGTGGTGATTTGATGTTGTGGCTTTTCGGCACGCGCTATCTTGACTCTCTCTCGGGCCAGTCTGAATTTCTGCAGCGCGCGGTATTCGCGTCGTGGTTTGCCCTGAGCGCGCTGATGGTGCTGATGGTGTTTGGTGCGATGGGCGAGAGCATCAAGAGAAACTGGCTCGCGGTCGCCGGGACGTTAATCGTCCTGGGCTCACTTGCGATCGGTATTCAGGATTTTCACATGAGCGCTCAGGACGCTTCGGCGCTGCTGTCGCTGCGAATGGATTACGGTCTGTCGAGTCTTGGCGTGATCGCCGGTGCCATCGTCGCAACCGCAAGCGCCTGGGTCTATCGTCACCGTCGCCGCAGTCAGGGTCAGTGGCGAGCGCAGCTGCGACAGTCAGCCTGAATTCTCCTGCAACGTATGTCGACGAACGCCGTGGCGTCCGACGTTTGACTGCGTGGTGACCACTGAAGCCTGACGGGCATCCGGGCTGACGCGCGTGATAGTGCTCCGGTGTCGAGTTTTTACGGACTTGAGTCTCTGCAGACGCGTGGCCTGCAGAGTCGGGATTCCGGGCTAGCGCTTGTGGGGCAGCGTCGAGAGGATAGTGATCCGCTTTTCCTTGATGCTGATGTAGCCGTCCTGCTTGAGGTTGTTCAGTACGCGGCTGACCATCTCCCGCGAAGCGCCAACCATGTTGGCAATCTCCTGCTGGGTGATTGCGTCTGTGACGCGTACGCCGTCGACTTCCGTGGACAGTCGAAGAATAGTTCTTGCGACTCGACCGTAGACGTCGAGCAGGGCGAGATCTTTGATGTGCTCGTTGACGCCGCGAACACGGCGCGCGAGTTCACTCAGCAGATTGTTGAGTACGCTTGGAGTCGACGCTACAAATTCCTGAAACTCGCGACCTGTGATCTGAAGGACCTGGGTTTTTTCTGTGGCCTCGACGGTGGCGCTTCTGGGTGAGCCGTCGATGATGGCGAGTTCACCGAAGAAGTCGCCGGGGCTCATGGTACCCAGAGTCAGTTCACGACCCTCTTCGTCACCGACGTAGACCTTGCACTTTCCCGAAACGATAATGTAGAGCGAATCGGGTTGCTGGCCTTCATAGACAAGAATGCTGTCTTTGGGAAAATGCTGGCGGTTAGCCTTGCTGGCGATCTTTTCCAGATCAACCGGGTCGAGACCGACAAAGATCGGCACATTTTCAATCAGGGAAACGTCCATATTTATTTCTTCAGTTGTTCAGTTCGACAGTTGAATCGACTTTCAGTCCCTGGTGCCCCCAGACTGTGGGTGCAGTCGGGTGTCTGTCGACTGTCGGTTCAGTTTCTGACTCTACCGTCATTTTCCGGATTTACGGGGACGGACTCATCCTTAAGGGTGCCGCCTGGCTGTTGACGTTCTCAGGCGGCTGCCGCCCAGAGTATACAGGCCCCGGCCCTGCGGCCACCGTGTGTTGCGTGCTCCCGGGGTGTCAAAGAGGATCAACCGGGCGGTTTTTTGTGCAATTTCACCGGTTTATCGTCGTCCAGCGGGGACGCCGCGGCCGACTGGATTGCTTGCCGGTTCAAGTTTCAGACGTTGCCCGTGCGGGGCTTTAACAAAAGGATACTCCAAGGGATTGGCGTACGCGTCGCGATCACATCAAACCAGGGTTCCGCCGCACGCTTGAGTGCGCGCGTCGACCAGTGCTGAATATGTCCCGGCGTATTGCCGAAGGCGCCCAGATACTTGCCCCGCGCCATGTTCAGTGCGCACCACAGCGGTTCCCGGGGTGTGGAGATGATGACGTACTGGCTGGACACTCTGGCAAGTTCAGAGAGGGCCGTGGCCGGATCGTCGAGGTGTTCAAGAACCTCCAGACAGAAGATGAGGTCAACCGACCGGTCTTCGCGGTCCAGCTCATAAACCGACTCCTGCACGACCTCAAGTCCCGGGTTGCGAAGCTTCGCTTCGGCGACCTGTTCCGGCAGAAATTCCGAAGCGCGCAGGTCGACGCCCTCGGGCAGCATGGCGCCCAGTCGAGCGGTTGAGAATCCCTGTCCCGCACCGACCTCCAGCGCTGTGCCTTCGGTGACGGCCGAGTGACTGACCATCGACTGAATACCGACGAAAAACTGATTCAGCAGATACTGACCGACAGAACCCGTCTTGGTGTATTTGTCGGCGAATTCGTCGTGGCTGGTTGCTTCGTGCATGGCGTTTGCATACCTCCGCGGTATCCGATTCCGGGGCTCTCAAGTCCCGGGCCTCAAGTGTCCCGGACTGGATACGCTAAGTCCGAACCGGCATCCATATGTCTGCTTTTAAGCATAGCAGCGGCCCTTGAAATTGCCGGTAAGCCGCTGCACTCGCGCGCCGGCCCGGCGGCTGTACAATACCGCCCGCCAGAGAGACCCGAGGGCCCCGTGCCGGAGCTGTGTGAATGAGTGAAAACACCCCTATTGTCGATATCAGAAACGCGACCGTGTACCGCGGCGAGACGCGTGTGTTTGACGGGCTGACCCTGACAATTCCGGGTGCAGGCAGTACCGCGATTCTGGGGCCCAACGGTGCCGGCAAGTCGACACTGCTGAAATTGCTGATGCGCGAGATTCATCCGGTTGTCATGGACGGCTCCCACGTCAAGGTTTTTGGTCGTGACCGTTGGGTGATCACCGAACTGCGCGCTCGTCTAGGTGTAGTCAGTAACGAACTGCAGGTTCGATACTCCCCCGGCGCAATGGGGCTGAATGTGGCGCTGTCGGGTTTCTACTCCAGCATCGGTACCTGGGGCCATCAGTCGTTTTCAAAAGAACAGCTGGATGAGGCTGACCGCATTATGGATCGGCTTGGAATTCTTCACCTCAAGGAAAAACCGCTCGCCCGGATGTCCACCGGTGAACAGCGGCGATTTCTGCTGGCAAGAGCATTGATCAACAACCCCGATACGCTGATTCTTGATGAGCCAACGAGTGGTCTCGATGTGCCGGCAACGTTTCACTATCTCGGGATTATTCGTGACCTGATCGCCGAAGGTCGACAGCTCGTTCTGGTCACACATCATCTTCACGAGATCCCGCCTGAAGTCGATCATGTTGTAACGATAAGGCAGGGTCGCGTGATGCATGCAGGTCCCAAAGCGGAAGTTCTGACCGAGGCTAATCTCAAGGAGCTTTTTTCGACCGATTTACAGATCGTTCGCCAGGATGGGTGGTATCAGGTTCTGCCTGCCTGAAAGCTGATGTCTGGCGAGAAACCCTCAAAACATCACGGCAACTTTGAAGACGCATGGGGTCTGGTCGGGCGGATGCTGCGCTCGGGAGAATCTTCAGCGATCTGGGCTCTCGTGCTGGCAGCTCTGGGTATTGCGGCAAAACCTGTGGATTTTTTCCTGCAACGCCGGGAACAACGGCTGCTCGAAAACGCCGGCGAACGCACCGGGCCTCTTTTGTTCATCGTCGGGGCTCCGCGCTCAGGCACGACGCTTGCGTACCAGATCCTCGCGCAACATCTCGACGTCAGCTACTTCAGCAATGCGACGGCGCTGTTTTTCAAAGCGCCGGTTTCAGGCACGCGACTGCTCTCGCGATTCGGTCGCACCCGGAACACGGCGTTTCGGAGCTACTACGGAAACTCTGCCGGACTCGGCGGCACCAACGACGGCTTTTCGATCTGGAATCGCTGGCTGGGTGAAGATCGATACCAGGCTGTCGACGAGGTTACCGACGACACTGCTCGCAGCATGCGGCGTTTTTTTGCAGCCTGGTCCCGGACGTTTGGCAAACCGTTGCTGAACAAGAACAATCGCAACGCGGACTGCGTCGCGCTGTTGGCAGCGGCGCTGCCTGAAGCGTGTTTTATAGAGATTCATCGCGATCCGCAGTGGGTTGTTCAGTCGCTGCTGCACGCGCGCAAGACTATCCAGGGCGACGCCGGACGAAACTGGGGATTGCGCAGTAACGATCCGTCTATTGCGTGTGATGATCCGGTTGAACAGGTTTGCCGGCAGGTACGGCTTATCGAAAATCGACTGAATGAAGCGACACAGGGCCTGACGGCGGCCAGACATCTGCGTGTGGACTATGAAACACTGTGCGCGGATCCGGCAGCCTGGGTACGGACGGTGGCCGAAACCTTCGAAGGCGTCCGCGTTGCCGATGACGCAGCGCTCGACGAGCTGAAACCCTTCGCCGTGTCGCGTCAGTCGCGTCTTGATGAGGGGCAGGTGGCGCGTATCCGCAAATTTCTTGATGCTGAACCACAGAATTCCTGACGGATTCCTGAAGAATTCCCCAGCCGTGAAGTTCAACTCAATTGCCAAGGAGTCCAGGCATCGATAGTCAACCCTCGATGAAGAAACGCATTGGGTCCATCGCCCGGTTTGCGTTCGGAATTTTGCTGGCGGCGTACATCATCTACGCCAACCGGGACGCGTTTTCGCGGCTCGAAGTGAGCGCTATTCACTGGAATCTTTTTGTCGCCGGCATTGTTGGTTGTATTGTCATGACGGTCATGACGATGGTCCGCTGGTACGTTCTGGTCCGCGCGACGGGCTTGCCGTTTACCCTGCGCGATGCGCTGGTTCTGGGCTTTACGGGATACTCGTTCAACTTTCTGCTGCCCGGCGCCGTTGGTGGCGATCTCGTCAAGGCGACGATGATGGCCCGGCGTCAGGAGAAAAAGGCGGTCGCCGTCGTTACGATCGCCATGGACCGAATTCTCGGCATGGTGGGTCTGGTGGCGTTCGCGGGGATTGGCGCATGGTTCTGGCTGAAGTCTGGCGGTGGAGACGAGCGTCTGCAGGTCGTGGCGCAATGGGTGTTATGGGCGATCCCCATCTCTGTTGTAGGCATTATTGTCATGCTCTCGAAAACCGTATGCGAGAACCCCCTGACACGATGGCTACGTACGGTTCGGTTCATCGGTCCTGTTGTTGCCGCGGTGCTCGAGGCGTTCGCCGCGTATCGGGCGAAGCCGGGCGCGGTCGTCGCCGGCGTTTTGATGGCGATGGCGGGGCACGCGCTTTTGATGCTTTCGCTGTGGTTTCTGGTGGAGTCCATGGCGCCCGGCGCCGCACCCCTGAAGCTGCATAGTCTACTCGCGCCGCTCGGGTTGTTTGCGGGCTCAATGCCGCTGACGCCTGGAGGGCTGGGTTTGCTCGAAGTCGCCATGGAGCGGGTTTACGACTATGGCGGGCTCGATAAAGGTGCGGCTGTGTTGATGATCGTTGCCTATCGAATAGCGCAGATCATCATGGCGCTGGCCGGTCTTCTGATCTACAAGCTGTTTGCAGACAGGCTCACGTCAGCGGTGGAGAAACCGGCGACATCTAGCTGATGTCGAACGCGTATTCCCAGTAGCAGATTACGATCCCGGCGATGGTCGCAATGACACCGGGAACCCATTGATGGAATACCAGGAAGTAGATGCCAATACCTACCACCGCAAGACCCAGCAGGTACAGCGTGGGTCCAGGTAGGAGATTGCTGCGTTTTCGCACCAGCGCCGAGATCACAAGGCTCAATCCTGCGATCGCGAGCATCACAGCGGCGAGCAGCCACAGACTCGCAAGGACGATCCCTGGCGTCGAGAAAGGGGTGGCTGCGTCTTTCAGCGATCGTGCGATGTGAATCGCGTGGGATCCGTAGACAAAACTGCCCCACGCGCCAATGACAAGAATAAGCACGCCGAAGATCAACGTGATCATCATGCGACCGTTGCCGGTACGGTTGTTTAATTTGCTCGAGTCCATGTTCGTGTTGTTCTGCAGTCTAAAGATCTGTTCCGGCTGATTTTCAGTCGTGCTTGTGTGGTTGCCCCGTTCAGGAAGACATCGCTGAAGCAATATACAACTCACGCAGGCGCGTGGCGACGGATCCAGGCTTACCGGTACCGATTGTGCGGTCGTCCAGTTTAACGACTGGGTGCACAAAAGTACTGGCCGAAGTGATAAATAATTCGTCCGCGCTGTACGCCTCCTCTGGCGTAAACCGGCGTTCAATGAATTCGATATCGGTTTCTTCTATCAGCTGCAGAACGGCCTGTCGCGTGATGCCGTTGAGAATTTCGGTATTCGCGCGGCGGCTGATTACCTTGTTGCCATCAACCACAATGAATGCCGTCGACGAGGTGCCCTCGGTGATGTTGCCGTTTTCAACCATGAGAGCCTCGTCCGCGCCAGCGGCGACGGCCTGCTGTTTCCCGAGTGCCTGTGCCAGCAGCGCAACGCTCTTTATGTCGCGACGCTTCCACCGAATCTCGGGAATGGTGATCGCGGTAATCCCGGTTTCAAATTCCGGTGCCTCGAGCAGGTTCTTGTGCTGGGTAAACATGACCAGCGACGGTTTGGCATCTTTGGGAAAGTGAAACTGTCTTGGCGCAGTTCCGCCGCGAGTGATCTGCAGATACAGCATGCCCTGATCGACCGCATTTTTTTCCACGAGCGCGATTTGCGCAGCGTTCAGGTCTTCCATGGTCAGAGGACTGGTCAACTCAAGTTCATCAAGAGAACGCTGCAGGCGTTTCAGATGCATGTCGTTGTCGATGAGTTTGCCGGCGAGGATGCTGGATACCTCGTAGACCCCGTCTGCAAACAGGAACCCGCGATCGAAGACCGAAATTTTAGCGTCGTTTTCGGGCACGATCTCACCATTGACATATACGTATTGAGTAGCGGCATTCACGATTTCTTTCTCGCTGGATAATTTTGTGGGACCCGGTTCGCGCGGCGCACGTCCGTTGACAGTGCCTGATGCTATCTCAGGAGTATCCGGTTGTGATATCGGAGTTACGGCATTGTTACACTGCACCGTCTGACTCGACCCAGAACAAACCTTTGGAGATCACCCAATGCAACGACTGTGTGTTTTTTGCGGTGCTAATGCCGGGAATCGACCGGTGTACGCCGAATTCGCGACGGCGCTCGGCAAAGCGCTGGCGGCCCGGGACGTCGGTCTGGTGTACGGCGGTGGTGGAACGGGACTGATGGGAGCGGTCGCTGACGCCGTGCTGGCCGCAGGTGGAGACGCCGCCGGCGTCATCCCGACATCGCTGGCCGAGCGCGAGCTTGCCCACACGTCATTGTCGAGTCTTGAGATCGTAGACGATATGCACAAGCGCAAGGCTCGAATGACTGAACTCGCGTCCGGTTTTATCGCGTTGCCTGGTGGTATCGGGACGCTGGAAGAATTATTTGAAGCGCTGACCTGGACTCAGCTCGGCTTTCAGCAAAAGCGCTGTGGTGTACTCAACGTTGACGGCTACTACGATGGACTGCTTGCGTTTCTCAAGACAGCCGATGCGAGTGGATTTATCCACGGGTCCCTGGACGATTTCATGGTTGTTGAGAGCGAGCCGGATCGGTTGATTGATCGTGTGCTCGCCTAGCCCGTCAGGAACCGGTACCCGACTGAGATGGCTATCAGAAAATTAAGCGACCGGATGGTACGCACCGACCTGAAGAGGCTCGGTGAGTCCGTGCCGGTCATGGCTGATCTGGTGGAGCGTTTTGGCGTGGTGAAGCCCTGGTGGCGTGAGCCCGGATTCGAGCCGTTGATACTGATGATTCTGGAGCAGCAGATTTCGATAGCGTCTGCCAGAGCCGTGTACGAACGACTCGAGAACGCGGCGGTGGGAATTACTCCTGCGTCACTGCTGGCATTGGGTGACGCCGGGATTCGAGGTGCTGGTGTCACCCGGCAAAAGGCCCGCTACTGCCTGGGTCTGGCCGAGGCCGTCGAGAGCGGCCGGCTCGACCTGCTGGCGCTTGCCCGGATGCCGGATGCCGACGCTGAACGAACGCTGACGGCTCTGAAGGGGATTGGTGTCTGGACAGCGCAGGTCTATCTGATGTCGGTGCTGCGTCGAGCCGATCTGTTTCCGGCCGGCGATCGCGCGCTGGTGGTGGCCGCTCACGAGTTCGGATTGATGCCGGATGAGCCCGACTTCAGGGCGCTCGAGGCGTTTGCTGCGACGACACTGGCGCCGTATCGCTCCGCTGCGGCCTGGCAGCTGTGGCACGCCTATCTTCAGGTTCGTGGACGCGCGGCCCCGCAATGACGACTGAGGACGACCGTCCGTCCGGCCGTTGGGTACTTCAAGGCTGTGTTGACGGGGTTTGGCGTTAGCGGTCGTGGCAAGAGTGTGCGAAATTCACATTTACGCAGATCGGGATGTCCGAGCGCTTTTTCAGGCCGACAGACGTCCCCCGGACCCGTTTTTGAGGGCGTTGAGCCATGACGACCCGCTGACGACGCGGTAACGGGGCGCTGGGAAGCCAGGCTTGTTACCAGGCCACTTCCGGGCTGATTAAGATTATCTGAGGTGCAGTTCGGGCCACGCTGCCCGGGTGAAGAAAAGGTGGGGCCGGAGTCTCCCGTTGTGTGTCTGGTAGGGGGTGACTGAGGAAACTCCGGCCCCGAGACTT
>CALHMG010000007.1 GCA_938034705.1 uncultured Gammaproteobacteria bacterium | reverse complement strand
GGGTTCTCGAAATGTCCTGAGCAAAGGGGAGATACTGGACAATCGACAGAGCCTTGTCTGTTGCCCCGAGGACGCTCAAAGATCCACCTACGAGCAGGATCGAAGTTGACGCGAAGAAGGCCACACCATTTAAAACGCTGGTTTGTATGGTGGTATCAATGACCTTCAGTTCGCGGCGAACGAGATTCGCCATCCATTGATATCGATATTCCTGCATCACCTGATTGACGCCCAGCCTGGTTTCCCGAGGTCGGTCCACATACCAGGAAAACAGGATCCAGAGTCCGATAAAGGTTGCTACCGCGATGGCATCGAGTGGTGTGAGGTCCATCAACATCACAGAAAATCCATTAGCGTTTCGTTGAAGATGTCGGCGGCTTCATAGGACACCCAGTGACCGGCGCGGGGTATCTCACTGAACCGCGACGTTGGACAGCATCGCGCGAGCATCTGTCGCCGATCGTCTATCCACGGTGCTGCTGTAATGTCGTGCTCCCCCCAGATTCCGTTCAGCTGAACCTTGTTTTTGCCGAGTTCTTCAAGCGCAAGCGCCAGCGAATCACCCATGCTCATTCGACGACTTCGCAGTCTGGCCATACGATCGTTTTCGATGTGGATGAACGCGGCCATCGGATCAATGTCTTCGTGGTCATACAGCATTAGCCGTTTCAGGTTCTCAATGTTGGCTTCAAGTCGCTGCGCGTCGGACATTGTCTCCTCGCGTCGCACCAGCATCATCTTCTCACGTTTAAGCCCCATGCCGCTGGCGCCGCAAAGAGTCACGGAGGTTGTCTGGTCCGCAAGCGCAAGGGCGGTTTGGCCAGCGATGACCCCTCCAAATGAAAACGCCGCCAGATGCACCGGATCATTTGGCGCAAGAGACTTGATCCCGTTTGCGACTATGGAGCCGATCTGCGCAGGCGATGTTGGCTCCGGGACCGTTGCGGATTCTCCGAGCCCCGGGATATCGGCTGCCAGTATGCGGAAGTGTTTCGCGAGGAACTCAATGTTCTTTATCCAGTGTCGCCACGATCCAAAGCCTCCGTGCAACAGCACCAGAGCTGGTCCGACTCCCCACTCGTACCAGATCATTTTTGCATCGTCGTTCGCTGAGTCGAAAGATGTTTCGTGACGTATCCCTCGGTCACGCACCTCGTTGACGACGGCGCGTTGAGATTCGATGGCGCGAGCTGTGAGTGCGGTCATAGTGGATCAGGCGGCCCGAGAAAAACCTTGCCAGAGAAAAAAACATCCCCCGGCGATAATGAGAGCTTCGACGAGGATGGTATGCAGACGAATAGGTGTGTTGCGGATAATCCAGCGACCGGTCCAGGCGCCTGGAATCATGCACAAGCCAAGAGCAATTCCAATGATTACATGCTCGAGGCCCACGAGCTTTGTTCCTCCAAAGACTACCGACTTGGTGACGTTCAGGATGGTGCCCATCGCGGCCACGGTCCCAACAAGTGCTTCTCCGACTATGGATGCACCGAGCAAAAACGGACCGAGTATCAAGCCTGCTCCGATCACGGTGCCGCCGAACAATCCGAATACCAGCCCAACCGCCGAGAGGCCTTTGGCGCCGACTTCGAAGTCCCTCTTTTTCAGCCATCGGCGCAAGGGTACGGAAACGATCAGAAAGACACCCATGATGACGGCAATTGCTCTGGCCGGCAGCCATGAGTACAGCAACGCCCCGGCGACAATTGCGGGAACCGCCGCGAACATTGTTGCGCGTACCGCCCACCACTGCACGCTGCTTCGAAACAGATACAGTCGCGTCGCGTTTCCGATGACGGCTGCCACGGAGAGCACGGGGATGACGATCTTTACGCCCATCAGCGGAGTTAACAAGGCGGACAACAGCAGCACCCCGCCAAGCCCGGCAACTGCGTGAAATGCAGCGGTGAAGAAGGCCGCCGCGAAGATCAGAACCCACGTTAAGGGTTCGTACGTCGCCAGCAGGTTGTTCAGTAGATCTGTCACGATGCGAGAGTGCCAGATACGCCTTCCGTGAACCACATCAGGCGTCAGATCAGGTTTTCATTTTGTCGTGCGCAGAACGCATCAGCTATCATTGGGCCAGAGAAATAATTGAGGGTTTTGAAGATGTCGAGCGACAAAATGCAGTTCAGGATTGACGGGGCGGTTGGCCACCTGATTTTCAACAATCCAGAACGCCACAACGCCGTGTCCTTTGAAATGTGGGAGCAGGCGGAGAAGATCCTCGATGATTTTGAGGCGGATGACAGCGTCCGTGTTGTGGTGCTTTCCGGAACCGGTGGCAAGGCGTTCGTTTCGGGTGCTGATATTTCCAAGTTCGAGAGCGAGCGTGGGTCTAAAGACGCCGTGCTGAAATACAACGCAATGACGGCGCGAGTCTACACGCGGCTGCATGAGTTCCCGAAGCCCACTATTGCGATGATTCGTGGCTACTGCATTGGCGGTGGTCTTGCTCTTGCGGTGTGCTGCGACATTCGGGTTTGCACCCCCAAGTCCCAGTTCGGTTTGCCGGCCGCAAAGCTCGCGCTCGGTTATCCGTTTGCAGGACTGAAGCGGCTGGCCGATGTTGTGGGGCCTGCTCACGCCAAGCAGATTACGTTCACCGGCGATCGCATGCAGTCCGATCGCGCCCAGATGATCGGGCTCGTCAACGAGATTGTCGATGACGCTGAACTCGAAGAGTTCGTGACGGGCTTTGCTGATAATATCGCGGGTAATGCACCAATGACGGTCGGCGCAATGAAGTTCATCTATACCCAGGTGGTGAAAGACCCTGCTGATCGTGACCTTGAACGCTGTCAGACCATGGTCGACGCCTGCTTTGCGAGTGAAGACTATATCGAGGGGCGCAAAGCTTTCATGGAAAAGCGCAAGCCGGATTTCAAAGGCGCGTAGTTGGCGTACGGCTTCGAGGCATTTTCAGTTCTGATGCCTGTGTGCAGCTTCCGGCCGCACACGGCATCAAGACGGCACCGGTCTATCGCATCAGCTCCCTGACATCGGTGATGCGTCCGGACACCGCGGCTGCCGCGGCCATGGCCGGACTCATGAGGTGAGTTCTGGCGCCTTTGCCCTGGCGTCCCTCAAAATTTCTGTTTGATGTCGATGCGCATCGTATACCGGGTTCAAGCATGTCGCCGTTGATTGCCACACACATGGAACACCCAGGTTCGCGCCACTGAAATCCGGCCTCGGTAAAAATGCGATCCAGCCCTTCGCGTTCTGCCTGTTTTTGAATGGGCACCGACCCCGGCACTATCATCGCCGGTACTTTGGCAGTACGTCCCTTGGCCACAGCGGCGGCCGCGCGCAGATCTTCAATACGGCTGTTGGTGCACGACCCGATAAAAACGTGGTCAATGGCAACGTCGGTGAGGCGGTCACCGGCGCTCAGACCGATATAGTCGAGCGACCTTTCAAGTTTGGCGCGTCGATTCTGGTCTGCCTCGTCCTGGGGGTTCGGCACGGTATCGGTGACGGCGACAGCATCCTCGGGGCTGGTGCCCCACGTCACCATCGGGGCGATGTCATCAGCGTGCAGCGTCACTTCGCGATCAAAGCTGGCGTCCGAGTCGGTTGCAAGAGATCTCCAGTGTGCTTCTGCCATATCCCAGTCTTTGCCCGTCGGGGCGCTGGGTCGACCGCGCACGTAGTCGATCGTCTTGTCGTCGGGGGATACAAGACCCGCTCTTGCACCCGCCTCAATAGACATGTTGCACACGGTCATGCGCTCTTCGATGCTCATGTTTTCGATGGCTTCACCGGCGTATTCGATAACGTGTCCTGTTCCACCGGCCGCGCCAATTGTTTCGATGATCTTCAGAACGACATCTTTGCCGGTCACGCTGAAACCGAGTTTTCCGGACACCGTCACACGAATATTGCCCGGTCGAGGTCGCCACAGTGTCTGGGTCGTGATTGCATGAGTGATGTCGGTTACGCCCGCACCGAACGCGAAGCAGCCAAGGGCGCCGTGCGTAGAAGTGTGAGAGTCGGCGCCTGCAATCACGAGACCTGGCAGGGTAATTCCCTGTTCGGGGCCGACGACATGCAAAATGCCCTGATCCGGATCGCTCAATCCGAATGACCGGATCCCGAGTTCGGCGCTGTTCTTCGCGAGCAGATCAACCATCTCCTGCATCTCAGGTCGAATCACGTCGGGTTCACGGTCAACCGTTGGCACGAAGTGATCGGCAAAGCTGAAAACCATGTTGGGGTTTCGCGCGCGGCGACCTGCCGCCCGAAGGTGGTTGAACACGTGAAAGGACAGGTCGTGCACGAGAACCCGATCCAGATAGATCAGATGATTGTCGTCGTCGTCACTGTCAACAATATGACTTTCCCAGATTTTGTCGAATAGAGTATTCATTTCAGGCGCCACCTTCCGTAAGTCCGTCACGCAGCCATGGATGCGCGGCGAAGTATCTGGATTCAAAGGCATCAATTTTGTCAGATATTTTCAGCGTTGCTTCGACTTCATCGATTCCCTCAAGCAATCGTGTCTGCTGAAACGGTGGCAGGTCGGCGTTGTACACGTGTCCATCGGGCCCGGTGATGGTCAGGGCGCGAATGTCGACCGATACAACCGGACTGGCCGCCTGAGCCAGGGAGGTTCGCAACCGCGTTGCTTCTTCCTCGGTGACCCGCAAAGGGGCAACGCCATTGCGTACACAGTTTGAGTAAAAGATGTCGCCAAATGAAGGCGCGATGACACAGCGAAACCCATAGTCGAGCAGGGCGTACACCGCACTTTCGCGCGACGAGCCACATCCAAAATTTCGACCCGACACCAGAATTTTTGAATCTCGATACGCAGGTTGATTGAGCACAAAGTCGCTGATTTCGCTGCCGTCGGCATTGAATCGCTGGTCATGAAACAGATAGGGCCCATAGGACCTGTGCGCGTCACGTGGATTGCGCATCAGTCGGGCCGGAATCAACCGGTCGGTATCAATGTTGGCTCCCTCAACCGGAACCGCCGTTGCCGTAAGTTCGATCAGTGCTTGCATGGCGTTGAACTGCCTTGGATAAGAAGTCGGACGATAGAACAGTGTAGTGGGCCGTCGTTTGGATCCCAAGCGTGGCGATGCTTGATTGTTCCGGTTGCGGACTGCGAAACGCAGGGTTCCGTGTAAACTGCTTTGGAGATCAATCAGGGCGATGAACAGGCATGCCAGATATTAATATTCGCTACCTCAGCGGTCCCGATGTCGAGGCGCTTCATCTGGACAATGACGAGATCCTGGACGCGGTGGAGATCAGTCTTGCGGCACAGGGCAACGGCGAGACCGTCATCGAACCGCGAACACATCTGATTCCCGATGAAACTTTTCGTGGTCACTTCAACGTGCTGCGCGGTTATATCGCTCCGCTTGGAATAGCCGGCGTGAAAATCGTTGGCGACTATATAGACAACTACAAACAGGGCTTGCCGTCAGAGCATGCGACGCTGAACCTCATGGACGCCAGAACGGGCGTCCCGATTGCGATCGTCGACGCCACACACATCACCGACATGCGCACAGGTGCGCTGACCGCTCTTGGTGCCAAATATCTGGCACCGACAAAACCTCGAATCCTTGGCCATATCGGTGCACGAGGTACGGCGTACTGGAACGTGAGACTGCTCGATCATCTGTTTGATTTCGAAGAGATACGCGTTCATTCAAGGCGACCCGAAAGTCGTGAAGCGTTTGCACAACGCCTTCGGACTGATCTTGGCAAGGAGATTACGGTTACCGACAACTGGCAGGATTGTCTGGACGGTGCCGATGTACTCGTCGAAGCGTCGCGGCTTGAAGCACCGGAGCCGCTGTTCAAGACCCGGTGGATCAAGCAGGGCGCGATCGTGATTCCTTATGGCACGATGAGCACCGTGGAAGACGACATACTGGAATCGGTAGACAAGGTGCTGGTCGATCACTGGGAGCAGTGCCTGGTCGGACCGTTTGGATGTCTGCGCCGCCAGGTCGATCGTGGTGAGATGACTCGGGAGACTATCCACGCTGAACTGGGTCAGGTCGTGGCCGGGAAACTGCCCGGGCGTGAGCGCGACGATGAGACGATCCTGTTGTGGCATCGTGGCTTGTCGACGTCAGACATTGCTCTTGGCCACGCGATGCTCGAAAAATCTCGCCGGCTGAATATTGGCCAGGAACTGGTGTATGCGTAAGTCAAAGCGGTTAACGCCATGACGGTGATTATCGATACGCCTGAAGACCTGACCATTGACGCGATTTTCAGAGTCGCGTTTGAGAACGAACGCGTTGAGCTCCATGCTGACGCCGTGCAGCGAATGACGCATGGTCGAGAGCGTTTCGAAAGACTCATCGACTCGGGTGTTCCCTGTTATGGCGTGACAACGGGCCTTGGCAAACTGGTCGACTCGGATCTGGACAATCAGGCTCGTCTCGAACTTCCCCACAACATTCTTCGTGCACGTGCCGCGGCGATTGGCGAACCCATGCCGAAACCTGTTGTGCGAGCGATGATGCTGCTGAAGCTTGGCAATCTCGTCAGCGGGTGTGACGGCACCACGGCCAGACTGGCGGAATATATCTGCGACCGCATCAACGATGGCTTTACGCCGTGGGTCCCATCACTTGGGCACGGGATGGCGGCGGACGCGATCGCCCACACGCACTGCTTTCAGACGCTGATCGGCGAAGGCTATCTGGTCGACCCCGTAACGAATGAAAAAATTCCTGCGGCGACAGGTATGGCGAATCAATCGATCCAGCCTCTGCAGCTCGGACACAAGGAGGGTCTGTCACTTCTTAACGGTATTGCGGCGGCACCGGCATACGCGCTCTACGGGTTGAGCGTGGCCGACGAAACGCTTGCGGTAGCCAACGCGATTATCGCGGTTTCGATAGAAGGAGCAGCGGCACCCAAAGATGCGGTTGACTTGAAGATATGCGAAATCGCTCCAGAGCCGGGCATCGAGCAGTGCCTTGGCGCGATCAATTTGTGGCTCGCCGGCAGCGAGATCTCGGCAACAAAACTGCAGGCGCCAATTTCGTATCGAATAGCACCCCAGGTGCACGGCGCACTCGCCGACGCTCTGTCGGGGCTTGGGTCGTGCATCGCAAATCAGGCAAGGTCGTTCAGTGATAATCCCTGGATGACGAACGATGATCGCTTTTTGAGTGTGGGTTCGTTTCACAATCAACATCTGGTGAATCAAATCGAACACGTTACGCTGGCAATGGTGCACACAGGTTGTTTGAGTGAGCGGCGGCTTCATCGTCTCCTTGACGCATCTGTGACCGGACTGAACCCGCAACTTGCGCCGAGGCCAGGACTGGACGCCGGTATGGTCGTGTTACACAAGGCTGCCATTGATCATGCTGCCAGGCTGAGGCTGCTGGCAACGCCGGTCAGCGTCATGACCTCCGAAACCTCGGCGGGGCAGGAAGACTATATGTCCATGGCCATCCCGGCCGTGCAGCGTCTGCTGGATGCCGTAGAGACGGCGAGAATTATCCTGGCGTCAGAGCTGCTTGCCGCCTGTGTTGCGCTCGATCACCGAACGGAATCAGCAGGGGAAGGCGCTGGCCGCCTGCACGAGTGGGTAAGATCCAGAATCAGCAAACTGGACACAGATCGATCGCCGGGTCCCGATCTCGAGACGCTGCTTGAGGCGATGGAATCAGATGACTTTGCACAACTGATCACGCGCTATTCCTGAGGCCCGTTAGAGCCGGCGCGCAGCTTCGCCGAGGTTGGTGAGTTTTTCGACCGCCAGGTCAGTTCCCAGAAACCCGAGACCACAATCTGGCGCGGCGATGAGCCTGTCAGCGTCGATATGGTTGCAGGCCGCTGTGAGTCTGGTTGCGATTTCATCCACCGTTTCAATGCGACTCCTGGCGATTGCGACGACACCCAGAATTATTTTCTTGTCACTGAACGATTCCAGCAGTTCGAGATCGTTGTGCCGGTGCGCGTCCTCAATCGAGATGGCGTCAATGGATGAATCTGCGAGAGCTGGAGCGAGCGCCTGGTACGCCTCGGGGTCCGCTTTGGGGTAGTCATCTTCATCCAGTCGGTAGGGGTAGCCGCAGCAGATGTGCAGTGTGCGAGTCACTTTCCGGTCAACGCGGTGAAACACGCGCTCAAGAAGATCGATGCCAAAGGTCAGCGCC
>CALHMG010000006.1 GCA_938034705.1 uncultured Gammaproteobacteria bacterium | reverse complement strand
AAGGATCTTGTTGGTAGTACGCGGATAGACATAGTCCGTACCCGCCAGGACCCAGCGGGTTACACCCTGCTCCATCAGGTAATCGACCGCCGGAATGGCCTGCTGATTCGGCGCGGCTCCGGTGTAGAAGATGTTTTTGGATGATTCTTCGCCTTCGTACTGCACGGGATAAAACAGCAGGCTGTTGAGCTCTTCGAAAACCGGCAAAACCGATTTTCGGGAGACCGAGGTCCAGCAACCGAAGACAGCGGCCACTTTCTCCTTCTCAATCAACTCTCGCGCCTTTTCGGCGAATAGTGGCCAGTTTGAAGCCGGGTCGACGACCACCGGCTCAATCTGTTTGCCCAAAAGACCACCCTTTTTGTTCTGCTCATCGATGAGCATCAGCATCGTGTCTTTAAGCGTCGTTTCAGAAATCGCCATGGTTCCTGACAGAGAATGCAGGATCCCAACTTTGATCGTCTCCTGAGCCATGGTTTTCCCGGAAAAGAAAAAGGCCGCAACAATCAGGATCGCGGGAAAGATTGAGCGTTTAAAAAAGGGCCCGGCTATCGGGGCCGATGTAGCTGGATGTGTCACAACTGCGTCCTCAAAGTGTTTCGATGTGGCAGCAGTACATCACGCGTCGTTCGTGGCGCACCAGAAATTTTGGCGGAGAAAATTCGTCGGAAATTGGAAGGAACTGGTGCAACTGAAAACAGCCTTCAAGCGTGTGAGCGCCCTCAACCAGGACACTACCGTTTAAAGCTCGCACCACAATATTTCATTTCGGTGAGTTCTCGGATGAAATCGATGGAGGTGGGCACGCCCCAATCTGGCGCGCGCACCTCAAGACGCATCGCGCTACGCCTTAATCGATGCACCACCCGAGCCCGTCTCACGGTGCAGACGACGAAAACAAAATTTTTTCATCGAATTTCAAAAATTGTAGGTTCGTTTGCAGTGCGACGCATGCGCCGAATACGATCATCGCGCCCCATTGTGCAACCTTGCCAACGCACACCCTTACAGAATCGACGTGATGACCGGTGAGCAGTGTCATATCGACATGACGAAAATAACGTCAAGGTCATTCCGGCGCATGTGCCAATCGACCCCAAGCCCCGATCACACCGGGCCTGTGGATCCACAAGTGCCAAATACTGTCTCTCGACATCAGTTTGCGCCCGGAACCTGGCAGCCACATGCCATTTGCGGCATGGCGCAACGTATTCTGGCGTGCCTCGGTCTAAACTCCCGTGTATCTGGATCGTCTACCGGGAAATCCCGAAAGCGACTCCCGTCGGCCGGTGTCGACACCGACATTTCAACTACAGTTCGGCCCGACCATGAACATTGACCGCATCAGGAACTGGGCCGCTCGCCTGCCATTTTTCTACGGCTGGATTGTTGTCAGCTGCACCATGGGTTCTGCCGTCGCTCGTCAGGCCGCAGCCGTCGCGACCCTGTCGGTCTTTCTCGTGCCCATGACCGCGGAATTCGGGTGGTCGCGAACCGGCATCTCCGGCGCTGTGTCCATGGGCGGTCTGCTGGGTGCTGTTATTGCACCCTTCATTGGGCCCCTTTTTGATCGACACGGATCGCGTATCTCTCTGGTGACCTGCGCGCTGATTGTCTCGGCCTGCACGGCAGCTCTGGCTGGTGTCGAGACACTGGTGGGGTTTTACGTTGTATTCGGTATCTCGCGAATGATGTTCTCGACGCCTTTTGATCTCGGCACATCCTCGGCCGTGACCAAATGGTTTGTTCGTGGTCGAGCACGCGCCATGGCGTTACTGAGCACGGCTCACGGCGCCGGCCTTGCCCTGATGCCCCTGTTGGCTGCGTTCATGATCGAAGCCCACGGATGGCGTACCGGTTGGCTTGCCCTCGCCGCCGTGGTCTTTGTAGTCGGCGCGGTTCCGCAATGGTTTTTCCTGGCGAGGCAACCCGAAGATCTTGGGCTCGCGCCCGATGGGCGAAGTGCGGTCGTGGACGAATCGGGGAGCGAGCAAGACGAAACTCACGAAGTCGCGTTTACGCGAGCGCAAGCCCTGCGTACTCCTGCCCTGTGGCTGCTGATGATCTTTGCCGCTCTCGTCTACCCCGTGCAGGCGGGTATCAGCTTGCATCAAGCGCCTTATCTGATTGAAAGCGGAATTTCACCGGGCATCGCGGCAACCGTGGTCAGCGTATTTTCCCTGTGCATCGCCATTGGGGGTCTGGCGTTTGGCATGAATGCGCATCGAATGCAGCCACGTTTCGCCCTGTTCGTGGGCGCTGTCATGATTACTATTGGCGCTGTTTTGATGGGCCAGGTGGTAAGCCCGGCGCTGGGTTACCTCTCTGCAGCTCTGTTCGGCCTCGGCCTTGGCGGGGTCTCGACGATGCTGCCCGTCACACTCGCAAACTATTTTGGCCGAGCACACTATGGGGCGATTCGCGGCATTTTCCTCCCCGTTCAGGTCGTCGCACAGGCAGCGGGGCCTTTGCTGGCCGGCGTATTGCACGATGCCAGTGGGAATTACGATCTTGGCCTGACGGTGTTTGCGGCGCTGGCCGCAACAGCCGCTCTGGTCGCACTGGCTTGCCGGCAGCAAAAAGTCGCGTAGCGTTGAGCAAACAATCATGGAGCGCAATCACCGATGAGCATCACAGAAGCCTGGACAGGAACTTACGAAGATCTACCGCTCGGCGCGCGTGAACAGAGCACACAGCTGATCGACGGCCCGGCAATTGATGCGTTTGCACATGCCATCAAGAGCTATAACCCGATCCATATGGATGGTGACTGGACCCGCGCCAACACCGACTTCCCGGATCGAATTGCCCACGGCGTCATGACCACCGCGCTGATGTCGCAACCGCTCGTACAGTTCTGCGAACAGTTCAAAATTCGTACAGCACTTCTTTCGACTTCGTCCAAGTACATCCGCCCCGTTGTAGCCGGCGACGCGATTACAACAGCTATTCATCTTGTGGAGAAAATCGACGAACGCAAGCGAATACGTTTTGAGGTTGAATCGAAGAATCAACGCGGCGAGGTTGTGATGATCGGAGAACTGCTTGAGCAGACCCTCTAAATACCGGATGATCAGTTAGTCGTCCCGCAACGGGTGGCCAACACACCTCCCCCCTGCATTCGCAATCAGCCCGAGGATTCAGATGTACAGTCTCAGAATACTTACCATTTCACTCGCGATGTTCGTTGCGCTTCCTGCTCACAGCGCGGAGCAACCAACCCGTGAATCGGTACTTAAGCTCATGGAAGTGATGGGCGCGTCCAGAACGGGTACCGCGATGATTAAACAGGTACTGGATACGCTGATTCCCTCATCCCCCGGCGATATGAACCAAAAGCAGAAGCAGGCTGCTGAATTCAAAAAACGATATCAGGAACAGGTCAATATCAACGAGGTGCTTGAGCTGACTGTGCCGGTTTATCAAAAACACCTGACCCAGGAAACCGTCGACGCGGCAATCGAATACTACGGTTCACCCCCTGGCAAGGCACTAGTTGCGGCGTTTCCGGCGATTCAAACCGAATCATTCGAAATCGGAAACACGTGGGGCGCCAGCCTCGCGCGCGACATCATCGAGAAGATGAAAGAGTTGAAGTAAGCTTTGGATTCCACTGCGTCTTGAACCGATAGACAACGTGGGTTGTTCTGGACTTATCCGGCACCAAAACGTTCGTCCAGACTCTGGTGCGCTGGCAGATCGACCAGATCACAGTAGTCTTGATAGGTATGTTGCGGTCCAACGTTAGCCGGTGTGCCGTCGGCCTGCAGCTTATCAAGCGCGGTCTCGATCGCACACGTCGCCGTGAACAGAGTCGTCACCGCGTACAGGACAATGCTGAAACCCATTTGCTGCAGATCAGCCGAAGTCAGTTTCACGGTCTCGTTGCCATCAACAATGGAAACCACTTTGGGGCCCTCAATCCGTCGCGCCACCGCCTCAACCTCGGCAATGGTTTTGATGCCGTCCACAAAAACGAGATCGACTCCGGCATCAAGATATCGCTGTGCACGACTCACAGCCTCGTCTTCACCCGCTGCCGGCATTGCATCCGTACGACCAATGATGGTCAGCGATTCATCACCGCGCGCCTCCACTGCACATTTGAGCCTGAGCGCGGATTCCTCGGCGGTCATAAGCGTTATCCCCTGCAGCTGGCCACAACGCTTTGGCGCAACCTGGTCCTCGAGGTGTATCGCGGCAACACCCGCCTGCAGGTATTCACGCACGGTGCGATGAATGTTCGACGGTCCGCCGTAACCCGTATCGGCATCCGCTATGACCGGTATATCAATCGCTCGTGTCATGTTGCGAGCGTGTTCAGTCATTTCGGTCTGGCTTAGCAAACCGATGTCCGGCGTCCCGAGGCGACTGGCCGTGGCACCAAATCCGGTCATGTATACGGCGGCAAACCCTGCCTTCTCCACGAGGCGGGCTGAGATGGTATCGGGAGCACCCGGCGCCATGACGATCGTCTGCGATGAAATAGCCTGGGCAAGACTTTCAGAGGGATGCATTTTCATAAGCTCCTGTGGTACGCCTCAGCTTAATGTTGCTTTTGGCGTGAGGTAAGCCGAGTTTTGTCGTGATCACGGGCACTGGCACCTCAAACGCGAGGATTCTGGCCGACTGGCCTCCATCGGTTTCTCGCCGCGTGAACCAGACATTGCTCAACGTAACAATAATTAAACCGGCTACCAAACAGGCAACGGCCAGAGAAGTTGACCGACCAATTCGCTATTCACGCCTGATTTCTCTCAATGAAGCGGCGACCCAACGCCATGCGAGGTCAGCTCTGGTTCGGTCGAAGATCCATTTCAATGCTCATTAAGCAAAATGAGATGCCACAAATGATTCTAGCGGTTGTGCGGACCAACGGTCAGATGTACGGTTTTCGTGGGTCAGGGTCTGAGAGAACAAAATGCCACAGAGCATTCTTATAGACGGGTTAAAAGCTTCGTTGACGCGTTCAACGACGCTCAGCCAGTCTACATTCGCGTGGGTAGCATCGCTCGCGCTGCTGGCGCTGGTCCTGCAGGCCATGCTCGCCTGGCACTCGCCCCACCCCGATGGGTACGTGCATGACTTTTACTCGGATGCGGTGAAGTTCTACTTTCGCACCAGCGCGATTCCTACCGCCGGAGACTGCTTTACCTGCTATCACCCGCCAATGTTGCCGGTGCTCGGCGGTATCGTATTCGATATCGCAGAATTCTTTGGCGCATCGCGCAACACAAGGTACGCGACACTGGCAACGGTCCTGGGATTCATCTCGCTGTGCTTCGTCTACTTCTCATGTCGCATCTACCTTCAGTATCGCGAAGACAACGGTCGCTATTTTGACCTCCTCGCGTTCGCGTTGATCTGCTTCCTGCCGGTGCGGGTTATCTCATCCCACGCCATCGAGAGCGAAATACTGGTCGCGACAATGATTGTGATCGCGCTGTTTTATTTCGGCGAATTCATGCGTCGTCGCATTTTCTATCACCTGCTGATTGCCGGCGCCTTTGCCGGATTTGCCGCACTCACCAAATACACAGGAGCACTGGTAGCGCTGGTCCTTGTCGGTATTCTTTTTATCGACTGGATCATCCGAAAGCGTGAGCACGGCCTGCGCGAGTTTGTGTGTTTCTCAGCGATTGTGTTCTTCGTGGGCGTTGGTCCATACGCCCACAACGTGGTGAAGCACGACACCCCTTTTCCCGGCAACTACTCATGGACGGACGAGAATCACGCATCCAAATACAGCTTCAGCAAATTCAGCATCAACAGAATCGTCGATTCGTTCAATCGCAAGGATGGCCGCAAGCTCGGGGACTTCGATTCGTACTCCAATGAGTACGTGACTTCACTGTACGGACAACTCTGGACGGACTACAGCTTCTTTACCGTGCCGACCCGACACGGCCAGGCGTACAGAATGAATCTGCACAACAAGGAGATCCCGATACCGCTGATCGAGGCGATTCTGATTGCCGGAATACCAACAATACTCTTTGGGTTGATCGGCGGCGCGATACTGCTCTTTCGGCCTGGCGCCTATGTTCTGCTGGCCGTCGCGGCGGCAAGTGTCGCGGTATACATCTCCTGGACGTTCAAAGCGCCAACCTGGATGTTGAAAACGAAATATCTGCTGTTTTTGACACCTCTGCTGCCCATCGCCCTGTCGATGTTCTTCAAACGCGGCTATGTGCTGTTCGCGAAGATGGCAGTCATAGCACCTTCGGTGGTGTTGTCGTTCGTGTATTCGTTTTATTTCGCAACGGTTTAATTCGCCATAACGAGACTGCACGGTGGCAGTTTGCGCGCCGCGATGATCTAATCGACGATCATGGTTCTCTTCGAGGTCAAACCCTGTGAGTCTTGCGACATTTAGCGACGGCGGATATCGCTACATTCCTGCCGTATCCCAGTATTCCGGGGGCGTGGTTCCCGAGCCGGGCTCAAGGATCGAAAGAGTCGTTTTATCGCGAGTACTTACGCTTAGCGAAGGCTTTGAATTCATCGAATCCCATCTCAGGCAGCTTGGTCGCCCGAACACGGCGTTCTGCGCTTGTGAGCTGCGATCGCCCGCCCAGTTCACCGAGCAGGGATTCCGGGATTTCAACGCGCAGTACGGAGATGTGCTGACGCGCTGGAATATCATGCGCAACAACACCAACCCCGTCGCGCGCAGCAACGTCTGTCCCGAGATCAACCCGCCGGCCGAGCAGGGCTTTTACGCTTTTTCCTACACCGTACCCGACACCGACGCCGCACCCAGCTTTATCGTCGCCGGAAGCGCCGAGTGCCCAGAAGGTCTTGGTGACTATCGCGACAACGTGGTTGCGCGCGGCGATCTTTCCCATGAGGGACTGAAGACAAAGGTTCAGTGGGTGCTTGGTGAAATGAGACGGCGCCTTGGTCTGCTCGGTTTCGATTGGGACAGCGTAAGCGCGAGCCAGATCTACACGGTGCATGATTTTCATCCGTATATTTCTGACGAACTCGTGGCCAGCGGTGCGATGCGCGCCGGTGCCCACTGGCACTTTGCTCGTCCGCCAGTACAGGAGCTGGAATTCGAAATGGACTGTCGGGGTGTACCGATTGAGTTAGCCGTGAAGGTATGAAAACTCACGACTCGCGATAGTCGAAGTACCGCTTCTCGATAATTTTTTTCGCAACCTCGTCTGGTACACACTGCTCCCAGTCACCACGACCTGAAGAGAGCTGTTTCAGCAAGTCTCTGGAGTAGATCTTGCACAGCGACTTATCGCTTGTCTCAATCCCGAAGATGAAGTCGTTTTCGAGCAGGTGCTGGTAGAGACAGGTCAGGTGGCCGGGCACTTTCGCTTGCTTGAAATCGCGTAAC
>CALHMG010000005.1 GCA_938034705.1 uncultured Gammaproteobacteria bacterium | reverse complement strand
CGAAGTGATCAACGCTGCCGGTGTGCCGTGTGGTCGCGTGATGACGCTGGCCGATACGTTTTCAGACCCCCAGGTTTTAAGTCAGGGAATGGTCGTTGATGTAGATCATCCGGAAATTGGTCCGGTCAGGATGACGGGCTTTCCGGTTACCTTAAGTCAGGACGAGCCCAGCATGCGACTGCCGACACCGGGTCTTGGTGAACACACCCGCGAAATTCTGAAGTCGGTTGGTTACAGTGAGGGTGATCTCAAGTTGATGCTTGAAACCGGTGTGATTAACGACCCGGATGCTCCGATCAGCTATTCCTGACTGTCAGTTCGTATTCGATCCCGAGAAAACCGTAACGTCATCTTCAACGACCTGTTTGGGCGGCGACTTTGGTTGTGCAGCCGTGTAAAACTGCTGCTCGGTCTGTTGCTTTTTTCGATTCGCAAAAGGCAGCTTCATCATCAAGGCAGTACCCTGTGCATCCGCCTGATTTTTGGCCTTGTGCATTTCGATCGCCGCGGCCTCGGACCATGGCAGTTCATATGAACGCGGCTTGGGATCATCCGGCAGCTGAAGCCAGACATAGATTGCTTCATTTTCCCTGACGATCGAACCGTGGACCTTGGCTTCGTCTGCCGTGCGTTGGAGCCATTCCAGAGAGGCAGGTTTGGGTTTGGAAAGCAGTTCGGTCATGGCGCCAAAACCCAGTGGCAGGAAGCAGACGCCAAGCACCAGTGCGCACACGCGCAACGCTACGCGTTTTTCACCGCTTACCGTGATCCACAGGATAATGCCAAGCATCAAAGTCGCTATGGCAAATATTGTGTTGACAAGATTCAACCCGAACTCCGCAGTTGTGCTCGCAGCTCGATCGGCATGTCGTGGACCGATTCCTTGATCAACTTTGATTTATCGTCGACTTCGAATCGGAATATGGTTGTTTCTGAGCCTCGACTGTTGAGTTCAACTTCTCGAGTCAGCAGTCTTTTCGCGGATTCGTGCGGACTGGGTTTGATGCTAACGGTGACTTCGACCTTTACCGGGAATACTTTGGCTCGGTTGCTGTAAAGATGAAGGTTCACGGCATACTTGCCCTGGGGAATGCCGCGGCTATACGCAACCTCGTAATTGAAAGACGACAGATCGTTTACACGACCGAGATCATCGCGCAGAAGATTGAACAGCGTCGCACTCTGATTCGAGTACCCAACCGGCAGGTCCGATGGCGCCTGCACCCATAGATCGACATCGGTGTCGAGATCGTCAGCCCAGCGTGCTTCCACGATCAGGTTGCCGGGGCTTTTGATTTCGCCAGACGCCTGGGCCTTGGGGTTGATGTGTGGAAGGAGCAAAAACACCATCACAACAAAGCCGGCGAGCGTCAGCATGATCAAGTCACGAAAAACGGTATCCGTTTGATCATCATCAATGAAATCAAGGTCACGCATCGTTCACTTCCGGGAGCGTGATCATCGAAGATATGAGCTGCACAGTGCCGTGGGTGAGTATCTGGTAGTTCGCCATCAGCCAGAGATTGAGAACCGACCCGACAAGCGTGGTGTACAGAGCGGTGGACATTCCGGCAATGAGCGTAGACACCATCGGTGCGATTGCGTTGACGTCCTTGGCATCTTCCGGATTCACGCCGGACAGGGCGATAATAAATCCAACGACCGTGCCAATAAGACCGAGAAGCACAAGTGTGTTCGCGATGTAGCGCACGAGAACGATTCGCTGCGTCAGCTGAAGCCGCAGGCTCCCGACGTGCGCTGCTTTATGTTTTCCCGAAAGAGTTTCCAGGGTGCCAAGAAAACGACCGGCCAGTGAGTTGGACTGTGTTGCGCCCGGTCGCAGGCTCTGGATGTCGCGGTTTACCTGAAAAACCCGGCAGGCGCAAAGAGCGAGGCCGCCGAGGAATACGACGAAAATCAACAGAGACAGTCTTGTCGCGTCTGCGAGCATGACCTGGGCGACAAGGCCGTTGGCCCACGCCGCGCCCAGCAATCCGAAGGCAACGACGTTAAGCACGACGAATCTCAGATTTAACGTATGGGGAACAACCGCGACCGAGCTGGTATCGGTACGGTCGGGCTCGTGCCAGGGCGTTGTGTTGGATCGGTCGGCATTACTGTGCGCGCCAGACTCGGAATCAGTCTGATCGTCAGCGACTTCAGTTGCCGAAATTGAGGTACTCAAAGTCAAGTCACCCCCGGGGCCAAACCGGACACGTTGATGGCGGTGTCACGGCAGTTTGTTGCCAAACTGTATGTTGAGAGTCACCCAAATCAGATGATTTTCTGATGTGGTCAACTCAGTATAGTTGGCGGTTCTGGGGCTTTTTCCGTCGCGGACAAGCGGGCGGATCAGTGGGGGCAGTCGACCTTAACTTCAAATAGAAGCGGCCAGTTTTTCCCTGTAAGCAGAAAGCTTTGTCGTTCCTCGATCCACGCAATACCGTTCATCACACCGGGCGCGACGCGAGGTCCAAGAATATCTCGCGTATCAATCCAGTTAAGAACTGTGCCGGAATTCGCATCGAACCGAACGATGATTCCGGTTTGCCAGATGTTGGCAAATATCGCGCCGTCGACATATTCAAGTTCATTGAGGTTTTTTATGAGGCCGCGGTCACTGGTGACGGTAATGCGTTTTTGTTCCTCGAATGTCTCGGGATCAAGGAAGCGGATCACGGGAGTGCCGTCACTGAGGATCAGGGACGTTCCATCGTGGGTGAGTCCCCAGCCTTCTCCCGGGTACTTGAATTTTTTTTGTTTCTCGAACGTTTCGAGGTCGTACTGGAAGGCTCTGTTTTCCCGCCAGGTCACCTGAAAGACGCGGTCATTCAGAATTGCTATCCCTTCGCCAAAAAATCTCTCGTTGAGATCGATTTTGCGAATCACCTTACCGGTCTCCAGCTCAACTTCGCGAAGGGTCGAATGGCCATACTGTCCGGTGCTTTCGAACAATCGCTGATCGTGCCAGACCAGCCCTTGTGTGAATGCATCGGCATCGTGATTGTAGGAACCCACGGTTTCCCATTCGCAGACAGGTTCACCGGCCGTCGCGAGGCTTGAGTCAGCCATGCCATCCATTCCGAAATAGGTCGCGAGCCCTGCGCAGATGACAAGCGCCGCAACCAGCACCTGCCAGAATTTCCCCGGGGCTCTTGACCACAAAGTGTTATTGCTCGCCATCAGGAGTTGGAGAATGCGCCGGGTCGTTTTTGATGCCAGTCGGTTTCGCTCTGCCAGTGCTGACCGATGCGCAGCGCCATTGACTCGTCATAACCCCGGGCGACGATCTGCAGTCCGGTTGGCAAACCGAGAGAAGTCAGTCCGTTAGGCACTGTGAGAGCGCAGTAGTCGATGAGATTAACAACCCGCGTAAAGCCGGCTGCCGTTCCGGTCTGGTCTATCTCATCAACGACCAGCGCGGGGTCGGCCGTCGTGGGCGTCAGGAATGCGTCGATGCCGGTCATTGCGCGATCGAATCCCAGGCGCAGCTCTTCCCGGCGGCGCAGCAATCCAAAATAGTGTCCGGCCGACATGTCCCGTCCTGCGTTAATGCGGGGGCGTACATCGTTGTCGACGGGTGCGTCGGGGTCGTCCGTGAGGTGACCGACAAAACTGTGTCCTTCAGCCGAGATTATTTCTCCAACCATGGTGCCCATGGTCGTAAAGGACTCAGGGGGATCGAAGTCGACAATTTCTGCGCCCGCCCGCGCGAGGATTGCAAGACTCTCGCGGTACGCCGCGGCAACTTCGTCCGTCGCAAGGTCAAGTTCTCTGTCCGGGATACGACCGAGGGTCAACCCGGAGACACCGTGATTTATCGTCGGGAAAGGGTCCGGGGCGGAGGGTACTCGCAACGTCAGCCGATCCATTGGGTCAGGTCCTGCGAGAGCGCAGAACACAAGAGCAGCATCCTCGACGCTGCGGCACATGGGCCCAGGCGTATCCAATGTCGAAGCGAGTGGCAGAACACCGTTAACGCTGATGCGTCCAATCGTGGTCTTTAATCCGGTCAGGCCGCACCACGATGACGGAATTCGAACGGAACCGCCCGTGTCCGTCCCAATCGCGGCGGACACAAGTCCGGCCGCAACGCTCACACCGGATCCAGAGCTTGATCCACCAGCCGCACGGTGGGTGTTTTTGTCCCACGGGTTCTTCGGGTGTCCCATGTGCTGATTGGTACCGAAGCTTCCCATTGCGAATTCAACGGTGTGCGTTTTGCCGATCACAATCATGCCGGCCTGAATCGCACGTTTGGCGAGCGTTGCGGTCTTCCCGGGTCTGCGCTCTGCCCACACGCGTGATCCGCCTGTTGTCACGCGGTCCTGCATATCGATGATGTCTTTGAGCGCTAGAGGAATACCGTGCAGAGGTCCGGTGCGATCACCTTTTTTGCGAGCATCGTCGGCGGCAATCGCAGCCTCTCTTGCTTCGTCGGCGTACAGCGCGATAAAGCTGTGCAGCTCGCCATCGAATGTCTGAATGCGGTCAAGATAGATATCGATAAGTGCAGCGGAAGTAAGATCACCGTTGTCGAGCAGCTGACTTTGTTCAGTGAGTGACGCGAAGGCGAGGTCAACAGATTTGCTCATGATGTTGTGGTTCCGAACAGGTCAGCCGATGTTGTGATCTTGATAGATGGATCGAAATTGATCATCCACTCCAAAAGTTTTCAGCAGCGCCGCAACTCGCATCCACATGCCGTTTCGCTCCTGCCTCCAGTACATGGCGCGCGGGTCTGCATCAACGGCCGGATGCAGTTCAGGGCCACGGGGCAACGGGTGCATGATCGCAGCGTCACTGCGCATGCTTTTGACCTGCTCCAGGCCGATTTGAAATTTTGAATAATCGACCTGGACCGGTGAATCCGGATCATCCCACTCGGTCTGTATTCGAGTGACATAGACCGCATCAAGATCCGGCAGCACTTCCTCAAGCTGATCGGTGTCATACCATTCGACTTTATGCTCATCCAGATGGGACTTGATGTCGTCCTGCATTTCAAATCCTGACGGTGCGATAAACACAAGTCGAACGTCAGAATAATTTTTCATCAGGTAGGCGAGGGAGCGTGCCGTTCGGCCTCTTAACAGATCGCCCATCAGTCCGATGGTTTTGCCATCGATGCCACCGCGATCAGAGAAGCTTCGGTCGAGCGTATAGATATCGAGCAGCGCCTGGGTGGGATGGTGATCCTTACCGCTACCGGCATTAACGATGGGTACCGGTCGAGGAATTGAGTTCATGTGCTCGGCCGCACGTTCCGCGAGACCCTGTTCCCAGCTGCGCATGATGATGACGTCGACGTAAGAGCTGAAGGTCCGGATGCTGTCTTCAACGGTCTCCCCTTTGACTTCTGATGACGTCGAGGCGTTTCGAATTTCGCTGGTGCGAATACCGAGAATGTGACACGCGTTGTTAAACGAGAGGAACGTTCGGGTCGAAGGCTGACTGAAGTAGAGCATCGCTCGCTTGTCGGCAAGCAGCATTTGCAGCGCCCGCGCACCGTGACGAGATTTGGCGAGCGTTCGGGCAGCGGTGGTGAGTTCGCAAAGTTCGTCGAGGAGTGGACGCGAAAACTGTTTGGGGGAAATGATATGAAACAGGGAGCGATCAGCTGTGGGTAAACTGGCTTCAGGTACGGATGCTGGCGAAGGTGGAATCACTGACGGTCCCCGTGCACGTGTGCCGCAAGTTATACCGGATGCGCAGGTGCATGCCTAGTGTCGCCCGATTTGTCACAGCGTCCGGTGTCGCAACGGTGATCCCACAGGCCTGCCTTATTTTTCCTCGTCGGCGCCGGAGGGTGGAGCGGTTTTCCATCGTCCTTCCTGATCCGCCGCTTCTTCGTCCAGAGGATGCCAGAGAGGACCGTTGTATCGGCCCTGTTCACTTTCATAGTTTGGATCGAAGGCCGGGTTGGCGCGTAGATTTTTCGCGTCAATCATTCTGCCGGGTCGTGTGATTTTCCCCTTGATACCGTTCACGGTGACAATCTGTCCCAGTCGAAATCGTGCTCGGTTGGAATTTTCAGAATCGGGTTCGTTAGCCATCGTGCGTTCTCGTTGTTTCAGGCCAGATAGGGGAAAGCGCTGAAGACATCGCGCCCCGCCGGCGGTGGCTGAAGTTTACCTTGAGTTGTGCTGGTCGGTCGGTTTGTGTCGCGGCACAGCGTTCCGGCATTCAGGTTTTTCCCCGGTATATTCACAGACACGAAAAACTCGTTAACCCGATCCCGGGCACAAAGTGCGAGATTCATCCGCGCACGGTCCGTGCCAGTCATCACAACCGCGATTTTCGCGTGAGGAATATCAGGTATGACAGCGCCCTTGAACCTAACCAGACAGAAGCTTGAAGCCGGCGAACTCGCACTCGGCATCGGACTTCGTCAGGCACGTACCGTCGACACCGCCAAGATAATGCGCTCGATCGGCTTTGACTGGCTCTTCATTGACATGGAGCACAGTACTTTCGGTGTTGATACCGCCGTCAATATCAGCGTCGCCGCCCAGGATGCCGGCATTACGCCGATTGTTCGCGTGCCAGGATTCGAGCACCATCATGCGACGCGGGTTCTCGATGGCGGTGCCCATGGTGTCGTCGTGCCCCACGTTGATGATGCGGCGACCGCGGCTCAGGTGGTGTCCAACTGCCGGTACCCGCCCATCGGCCAGCGCTCCGTCACTGGCGCACTACCGCAGCTGGATTTTGAACAGCTGCCGGTGGCCGAGGTCGTTGAACGAATCAACGCGCAAACTTTCGTGACTGTCATGATCGAGACCGCTACGGCTCTGGACAATATTGAGGAGATCGCGGCGGTGCCGGGAATCGACTGCCTGCTTGTCGGGACCAACGATTTCTGCGCCGACATCGGGATTCCCGGGCAGTTTGATTCCGACCGGGTTGTTGATTGTTACACCCGGGTGATCTCGGCATGCCGGAACAACGGGATCTTTCCCGGGATGGGTGGCGTTTACGATCTTGGGCTTATGGAAAAATACATCGGACTTGGAATGCAGTTTATCCTCAGCGGTAGTGATCTCGCGTTGATGATGGCGGCCGGCAAGGCAAAGACCGCCGCGCTTCGCGGATTTCATTCCTAGAGACAATTTTTTGACGCGTAGTTGCACGGAGTTTCGATGAAAACATTCGACAATGTTCTGGACGTTATTGGTAACACACCACTCGTACGACTCAATAAAGTGGTCGAGCCCGGTATGGCAACGGTTTACGCCAAGCTTGAGAATCTAAATCCTGGCGGATCGGTCAAGGATCGAATGGCGGCGAATATGGTTCGTCGCGCCGAGTCCGAAGGACTCATCAAGCCCGGAGCAACGCTTGTGGAGAGCACGTCGGGCAACACGGGTCTTGGGCTTGCGATGACCGCAGCCGTTCGTGGTTACAAGGCGATCTTCACAATGCCGGACAAGATGAGTCAGGAAAAGATCGACATGCTCAAGGCCTATGGTGCGGAGGTGATTATTACGCGCACAGATCTCGATCACGAACATCCTGACAGCTACGTTGAAGTTGCCAAGCGCATAGCCCGAGAAACCCCGAACTCCTTTTACACCGATCAGTACTACAACATGAATAACCCGGAGGCGCACTACATCACCACCGGGCCGGAGATCTGGGAAGACACCGATGGTCAGATTGACTGTCTCGTCGGCGGCATCGGTACCGGCGGCACGATTTCGGGAACGTCGAAATATCTGAAAGAGCAGGCTGCGAAGGCAGGGCGTGAGGTCCATGTTGCCTGTCCGGACCCTGAAGGCAGTATCTATAAAGACGAGTTCTACACCGGCAAATCTGGAACTCCGGGGATCTACCGTGTGGAAGGGATCGGCCATGACTTCATGGTGGGCACGCTGGACTTTTCGGTGGTGGACGAAGTGTTCAACGTCAGCGATCACGAGTCGTTCACCATGGCGCGACGTCTCGCCCGTGAGGAAGGGATCTTTTCAGGCGGGTCTACCGGCACTGCGGTCGCCGGTGCACTTCGTATGGCGCGAAAACTTGGAGAAGGCAAGATTGTTGTCGTGATTGTGTGCGACAACGGTGATCGTTACCTCAGCAAGTGTTTTAACGATGAGTGGATGCGTGACATGGGCTACCTCGGATCCGAGCCCAAGCTCGGCCGCGTTGGCGACATGCTCAAGACCCGTACCGCGCCGGTTCAGTTCGCGGTCGCGACTGAAAGTATTGGCGAGGTAGTCAAACGCATGCGTGATCTCGGGATTTCACAAATGCCGGTCACCGCTGACGACGGTGGTCAGCTGAAAATGATCCATGAACAGGATCTGTTGCAGAGTCTCGTCAACGGCGAATGCAATCTCGATGACTCAGTGATGAAAGCTGCCAAGATTCTCAAAGGTCGAGTGAGTTCGGATGACACTCTCAACCGGGTGAAGGCAGTGCTCAACGAAGACAACGTCGCAGTGGTTGTCGAAAACGAAGAAGTTGTCGGCTTGATTACAAAAATCGACCTGATTGAATATCTGGCCGAGGCCGCCTGATTCGCTGAACCAAACTGAGGCGGCGGTTGTGGCGTTACCGAATCCTAGATCTCGGTAGCGTCTATGGCTTCGTCCAGCCAGTTTGCAAACTGCTGATGCCGTTGCTGCGTCTCAAGGGACCAGGACATCTGTGCTTTGGAGAGGTGCCAGTCGCGGATTTCGCGCAATTTTTCTCGCGGTGTACCGATGTCGGTCACAGGCTCGGTGGCCGCCGCGGCCGAAGACCCTGAAACAAGACCAACGGCTTCGCCTCTGGTGTTGTGACCGGCCTCATGTCCGAGGTCTGTGTTCACGCCGTTCACGTTATCGACCACATTGTCGATCGCGCCGTCGACCCCACCATCGACCCCACCATCGACCCCACCATCGACGAAGTGACCGTTTTTACGGTGAATCAGAGAGTCATAAATCATCATTTTAAGCATCGGTATCCGGTTCG
>CALHMG010000004.1 GCA_938034705.1 uncultured Gammaproteobacteria bacterium | reverse complement strand
CAGCGATCGCTGTATCAACTCGGTCAGCTCCTGCTCAACGGCTACTGTACCTACCAGCCTCCGGTTGTCGGCGTGTGGCGAGACGTTCACAGGCTTTATCAGTATGCCGAGATGCACGGCCTCACGGATGATCCCGTAGAGCAGGAAGGGGCGGGTCTCGTCGATGACCGCACTTCGATTGGTCAGACCTACCAGCATCTTCTGCTGCTCGCGGCAGGTGATCCATATTGCCTGTTAAGCGGTGAAGCAAAGCGCATTTACGAAATTCTGAAGTCCGTCCACAACAGTCCGCAGATCACCCGAACGGTTTCGTTCGCGGATCCCGTTGGACAGTTTCTTGTCAGTTACGCTTCGGACGCGCCACCGGTGGCACTGGGCAAAGTTGCGGACGTAAAGCCTGAAGAGCATCTGCGCGTGTTAAGCGCTCTGGACGCGATTCGTGACCTTCATACGATGATGAAGAAAGGAGAGCGGGCGGCTAAATCCGGACGTGAAGGCGAAAGCGGTAATGTCGAGCTTATCCGCCGTGTCGGTCGCATGTGGGCGGGTAATATGGCGCGGCGTCAGTCGCATCGCGCGACCAGCCAGTATGAGCTGCCGGTTTGCAGCGGCATCAGCGCAACGCATTTTTTCTGCACGAGTGCTCACGACATTGAGCAGTCGCGTATCAAGCAGACCGAGAAAGTCGAGACCGAAGTGGCGACGACTGAAGTTTATGTGGACCTGTCGAGTCCTCCGGGAGATGACGGTCTGCTGCGCCCGGGTATTCCCGGTGCCGGTACCTCCAAAGGTGACGATGAAGAGCCGACATTCGGATCCGGTCTGGAGAACCAGACCCTGCATCGTCTGCAGCTTTGTCACGCAATGGACGAAAGTGCCGGTGGCGCACGTGTGCGCATCTACGCAGGCTCGAGTGTTCGCGTGACGGTTGGCGATATCATGGGTATGCAGTACGCAGACTCTTCCAGCTGGAAAGTGGCGGTGGTTCGCTGGTTGCGCGCTTACGATGAAGATTTCGTCGATGTCGGCGTGAAGTTCCTCGCGCCTGAGGTCGAGGCCGTAACGGTTCGTCCAATACCGAGAACGGGCGAGACCAAACCGTTCATGCACGCGCTGAAGCTGCCGCGAAACGACGCTCTGAACACACCGGAATCCATTGTGTTGCCACGAGGCCTGTACGGTCCTGGTGATCGTCTGGAGTTAAAGGACATAGCGGGGTCCAGCAAGACGCTGGTGCCGATGCACGTTGTGGATCGAACGGGCAGCTTTGAACAGCTGGTGGTGGCGCCGGCCCGCGGGTAGCGCAGAATCACGCTCGGGTTCAGGTATCGAGCACTTGCTTGAGCTGATACAGCAGCTCGAGCGCTTCTTTGGGTTTCAGGTCGTCGGGGTCTACGGTCTCGACGAGCTCTCTTAGCTTTGCATCTCGCGGATCGCCGCCACCAAAAAGACTCATCTGAGGCGCACCGCTAACGACCGGTGCGGTCTCGCCTTCGGATGCGGGTTCACGGCGTGCTTGCGCAGGTGGCGCCGGCGGCGTGATGTCATCGTAACCGGACTCGAGTTCCGCCAGCTTGTTCTGTGCCTGATCGACAACAGATTCGGGGACGCCAGCCAGTCGTGCCACGTGCAGACCGTAGCTCTGGTTAGCGGGTCCGGGGTTGATCGAGTACAGAAATACGATGTCTTTGCCGTGCTCGACAGCCTGCATGTGAAAATTCTCAGTCGCCGGAAGATGCGTCGCCAGTGCCGTGATCTCAAAATAGTGTGTTGAGAACAGCGTCAGGCATTTCAGGCGAGCGAGTTCAGACGCGCAGGACCATGCCAGCGCGAGTCCATCGAAGGTGCTCGTGCCCCGGCCAATCTCGTCCACCAGTACCAGAGAAGAATCTGTGGCGCCTCGCAGGATCTGGGCCATCTCGGTCATCTCGACCATGAACGTCGAGCGTCCGCCCGCGAGGTCGTCGGCGGCTCCAATACGTGTAAAGATTCGATCGACCGGACCAATCACGGCGCGGTCGGCGGGCACAAAAGATCCGGTGTGCGCCAGCAGTGCGATGATCGCGTTCTGGCGCATGAATGTGCTTTTGCCGCCCATGTTGGGGCCGGTGATGAGCAACATTCGAGTTTCATCGTTCAGCGTCAGATCGTTGGCGACAAAACTGACGTCGTGATTGGACTCAACCACCGGGTGTCGTCCTGCCGTGATTTCGATGCCAGCGCGATCGGTCAGTTCAGGCTTGGTCAGGCGGAGCGACAGGGCTCGTTCGGCAAAGTTTGAGAGCACATCGATTTCGGCAACCGCCATGGCGCACTGGCGCAATTCATTGACCGATGCGCCAAGGTCTACCAGGATCTGATCGTAGAGTTCGCGTTCGCGAGCCAGCGCCTTGTCCCGGGCACCAAGAACCTTGTCTTCGTACTCCTTGAGTTCTGGCGTGATGAATCGTTCAGCGTTTTTCAGCGTCTGACGACGAACATATTCCACCGGCACGTCGTCTGATGACGATCGCGGCAGCTCGATGTAAAAGCCGTGAACACGGTTGTACTGAACTTTCAGCGTCTTGACGCCGGTTCGTTCACGTTCCCGCGTCTCAAGATCTGTCAGAAAACTGCTGGAATCTTTCTCCAGCGTGTTGAGTTCGTCGAGCGTTTCATCAAAGCCCGCGGCAATGACGCCGCCGTCGCGTATCAACGCCGAGGGTTCCTCGGCGATAGAGCGTTGCAGCAGGTCGAGGGTTGCATCAAAGGGGCCCAGTTGCTTCGACAGCGCGCCAAGACGTTCGCTGCCGGTGCGGGTCACGAGCGAAACGAGGTCCGGCAGCGCCTCGAGCGCCGAACGCATCCTCACCAGGTCAGGCGGACGGGCGGACGCCAGAGCGATTCGGGCGCAGATGCGTTCCATGTCGCCAATGGCACGCAGGATTGGCCGCGCATCCTGATGGCTGTCGGCAAGTGCGTCGACCGCTTCGTGGCGCGACAGGAGTTCTTTATGGCTTCTGACCGGTCCGTTAAGCCAGCGGCGAAGCATGCGAGTACCCATTGCACCGGCGCAGTGATTGAACAGCGCAAAGACGGTGTATTCATGGGCGCCGGTCAGGTTGTGTTCGATCTCCAGATTGCGGCGACTCGCTGCGTCGATCAGAAGCAGGTCATCCCTTTGCTCAATCGTAATGCTCGTGACGTGGGGCAGCGTTGAGCCCTGTACGTCGAGCGCATACTGTAAGAGGGCGCCGGCGGCGGCTGTCGCAACCGGCACGTCATCGCATCCGAAGGCTTTGAGGTCGCTGGTGCCAAAAGTACTCGTCAGGGTTTTGGTGGCGTGCTCGTGTTCGAAATACCACGGCGCGACGCGTTGCACAGCAGCGCCTTCGATGTGGGAATAGTCGCCGTCATCATCGTCAGCGAGCAGCAGCTCGGCGGGGCGGATGCGTTCAAGTTCAGCGGCGAGCTCAATGTCGTTGTCGATTTCTCTGGCAACGAATCGCCCGCTCGACACCTCAAGGCTTGCGAGGCCCCAGACGTCGCCACGTTTTCGAAGCGAGGTGATGATGTTTTCGCGGCTGTCGTCGAGCAGGCCTTCTTCAGTCAGGGTGCCCGGCGTCACGACACGCACGACCTTGCGCTCAACGGGACCCTTGGATGTGGCCGGGTCGCCAATCTGTTCGCAGATCGCCACAGATTCCCCAAGCTTCACAAGTTTGCTGAGGTAGTTGTCGACGCTGTGATAAGGCACGCCTGCCATCGGAATCGGCTCGTCGCTGGATTTGCCGCGAGCCGTCAGCGTGATGTCCATCAGTTCAGCCGCGCGCTCGGCATCCTTGTAAAAGAGCTCGTAGAAATCGCCCATGCGGTAGAACACCAGCGTCTGCGGGTATTCGGACTTGATACCCAGATACTGCTGCATCATGGGCGTGTGTCCGGACGATTTCTGAGCGGCTTGGGTCAAGGCTGAAAAGGGTGTGGGTGCGTTGCCGGATGGTATTCTCGAACCGCGCCGAGTGCCATATTTTCAGGTACCGCCAATGGGTGCTTACAAACACGCCACCGCCTGGAAGATCAGAATTCCTTTTGCTGACAACGTGTTGTCGGCGGCAACGAAAGCCAAATCTCGATCGCCGGCGCGCGCACAAACCGTTCACGGCCAATACGCCGCTTTGTCCTGGCGGCTTTCAAGGTGTTGTGACTGTCGTTACAGTCACGCCATGAGCACCTACACCCACCAGCGCGTCGCTTCTACCGAGCCGCGCCTGTTTATCGCCGACGCCGCACGTCCCCAGCTGCTGCTGGACGTCTGCCCGGTCCACACGCCAACGCGAATGGCGTCGGCGTCGACCCTGGCCAGCGAGATTGGCGTCGCCGCACTCGACCTGAAGATGGAATCCGAGCGTATGGGGCTTGGCAGTTTCAAGGCACTTGGCGGCGCGTTTGCGGTGGCCCAGATGGTTCGGGACCACGCCGAACTCAGCCTCGGCTTCTGGCTGCCGCCCGACGCAACGTGTTCGGACGCGGTGCTTGAGCTTGCGGGGGACATGACCTTCATCACGGCGAGTGCCGGCAACCACGGTCTTTCGGTTGCGGCGGGCGCCGGCATCTTTGGTGCCACGGCCGTGATTGTTCTGTCCAGCACGGTGCCTGAAGAATTCGCGCAGCGAATCACCGACATCGGCGCTGAAGTGGTCAGGGTCGACGGCGACTACGAGGACAGCGTTGATCACGCAATCGCGTTGGCTAACACCAATGGCTGGCAGCTGCTTGCGGATGGTTCCTGGGACGGTTACATCGACCCGCCGGCCCTGGTCATGGAGGGCTACACCGTCCTCGCACAGGAATGCCGGATGAAATTTGAGTTCTCCGGCAAATGGCCAACCCATGTGTTCCTGCAGGCAGGTGTTGGCGGTCTTGCGGCATCCTTCGCCGCCCACGTACGTGACCACTGGCCCGTGCAGCCCGTCATCATTGTGGTCGAGCCGGACGCCGCGCCGTGTCTGCAGGCCAGTGCCAGAGCCGGCGAACTGACGCGCGCGCCAGGCCCTGTATCGAATATGGGTCGTCTCGACTGCAAGGACGCATCGTTGATCGCGTTTGATTCGCTGCATCGTGATGCCGACGTGTTTGTCAGCGTGTCTGACCAGGATGCCGCCGACGCGGCCGACCGTCTGACCGCGGCCGGTTTTGGAACGACCCCGAGCGGCGGCGCCGGATTCTGCGCTCTTGCCCTTGGGAAAATTGACGGAATTGACTCCCAAAGCCGCTGTCTTTGCATCGTTTCAGAACAGGACTGAAATTGGCTGCTTGGCCGCGACGTGAAAGGCATTGCAGATTGAGTACCGGCGTCGATGGGGTCACTATAAGCACACCGCGGCAGCGCAGCTGGTGTGCAGCCAAGTTTTCGACAATTCGCCCAGGAGCCTCGGCGCGCCAATGACTCGTTACAACGCGTGGAATGTTTTCAAAAACGGCCTGACAGGGCAAAAGGGATGGGACCGCGCCTGGCGTGATCCGGAGCCCAGGTCAGAGTACGACGTCATCATCGTCGGCGCCGGTTTGCACGGTCTTGCTACCGCCTACTATCTTGCTAAGGAACACGGCCTCAAGAACGTCGCCGTGGTCGAAAAGGGTTGGCTCGGTGGCGGCAACGCGGGTCGCAACACGACAATCGTGCGCTCGAACTACATGCTGCCCGGCAATCGGCAGTTTTATGAGAAGTCACTTTCGCTTTGGGAAAACCTGACGAACGAACTTAACTACAACGTCATGTTCAGCCAGCGCGCCCACATCACGCTGCTGCATAGTCCAGCCGCGCGTGATGCGGCAGCCAGGCGCTACAACACGATGCGCAACACAGGTTCTGACGGAGAACTGTGGGATCTGGCAAAACTGAAAAAGGAAGTGCCGCACCTGAACTACAACAATTCGCGCTTTCCCATCATGGGTGCGGCCGTGCAGCCGCGCGCCGGCAACGCCCGGCACGACGCCGTCGCCTGGGGCTATGCCCGAGGCGCGGACATGCAGGGTGTGGATATTCTCCAGAACCGCGAAGTTACCGCGATCAAACGCGAGAACGGCCGCGTGACCGGTGTTGAAACATCGCGCGGGTTCATCAAGGGCAAGAAGGTCGCGCTTGCCGTTGCCGGCAACAGTTCAAGACTGTGGCAGATGGCGGGCTTTAATACGCTGCCTATTGAAACCCACAAACTGCAGGCTTTCGTATCAGAGCCGCTGAAGCCATTGCTTGATCAGGTGGTCGTCTTTGGCGTGGGCCACGCGCACTTTTATATATCCCAGTCTGACAAGGGCGGCATGGTGTTTGGTGGCGACATCGACTGGTACAAATCCTACGCCCAGCGCGGCAATCTTCCGCTGGTGCAGGATGTTGCGGAGTGCGCGGTTTCAATGATGCCCTGTATCGGGCGCGTGCGACTGCTGCGGCACTGGTCGGGCGTCATGGATATGTCCATGGACGGGTCTCCGTTTATCTGCAAAACGCCCATCGACAATCTTTATCTGAACGCAGGCTGGAACTATGGCGGCTTCAAGGCGAGTCCGGCTTCGGGATGGTACTTCTCGGATCTCATCGCCAACGACAGACCGGATCCCGTCATCGCCGGGCACACGCTTGATCGTTTTCAGCGTGGCTACATCATCGACGAACGCGGCGCGGGTCCTGACCCGAAGCTTCACGGGTAGAGGACGACACTCATGATCAGAATCAACTGTCCTTTTTGCGGTGAACGAGATCACGCAGAATTTAACTACGGCGGCGATGCGACTATCGAGTACCCGGCACTCGACGCTCCCGTTGAAGACTGGGTGCAGGCGGTGTACGAGCGGGAAAACATTCGCGGCGTGCAGTTCGAAACCTGGCACCACCAGTTTGGCTGTCGCATGTGGATCGTTGTTGAACGCGACACCATGACTCACGAAATTCACAGCGTCAGGCCCGCTCACGAAGGCATTGGCAGCGCGTTGAAGGGGGCGGGTCAATGACAGCCAGGAGACTGCCCACGGGTGGAAAAATTGATCGTTCAACGACCCTGCACTTCAAGTGGGACGGTCGAACGTTTACCGGGCATCCGGGAGACACGCTTGCATCGGCGTTGATGGCGTCGGATGAAAAAGTGCTGGCGCGCAGCTTTAAATATCATCGACCTCGCGGAATCATGTCCGCGGGCGTCGAGGAATCCGGCGCAATGGTCACAACCGGTGATGGCGCGGCGCGTGACCCGAATATCAAGGCTTCGACGTGCGAGCTTTTCGATGGCCTGGTGGCGGCAGGACAGAACGCGTATCCGAACGTCCGATTTGATCTGGGCAGCATCAATAACGTACTGGGCCGGTTTTTCGCCGCGGGTTTTTATTACAAGACCTTCATGGGGATTCCGCCGTTTGAATGGGCGTCCAAAGGTACCGGCTTGTGGATGAAGTACGAGAAAATCATCCGCAACGCCGCGGGCATGGGGCGGGCATCGCGTGAACCTGACCCCGACACGTATGAGCACGGTCGTGATTTCTGCGACGTGCTTGTGGTGGGCTCAGGGCCCACCGGCCTGAGTGCCGCTCTCGCGGCTGCTCGCGGTGGTCTTGACGTGTTGCTCGTCGAGCAGGATTTTGAACTTGGTGGTTCCGGCCTGTTCGATTCGAGTGCAACGGGCGAATGTGCCGCAATGATCGAACAGCTCGAGGACGCCGGCGTCCGGGTCATGACACGAACAACGGCGTTTGGTCTGTATGACTGCGGTACAGCTGGCCTGGTCGAGCGAGTCTCCGATCACATGGCGAGCTCGCCGCACTACGTGCCGCGTCAGCGATTCATCACGGTAACGGCCAGGCATACGATTGTCGCTGCCGGCGCGATTGAACGACTGATCGCGTTTGGAGACAACGATCGGCCCGGCATCATGAACGTGTCGGCCGGACGGGTTTATCTGAATCGCTTTGGCGTATTGCCCGGCGAGAAAATTGTTATCGCTTCGAACAACGACTCCAGTTACGAGACGGCGCAAGAGCTGGTCCGAGCCGGCGCCAGTGTCACCCTGCTGGATGCAAGACCCGGCGCCACGGGTCAGCTGATTGATGCCGCAATGGCAGCTGGCGTCGAGGTCAGATTTGGCGAGGCACCGCTGAAGGCAGTTGGCAAAGCGGCGGTCACCGGACTGAAGACGGCGCGAGTGACCGGCGGCAAGTACAGCGAAGGTTCCAGCATCGATTGCGATCTCATATTGCTCTCCGGCGGCTGGTCGCCGCTGGTGAATCTGCAGTCCCACCGTGGCGTTAAGCCAACGTGGAACGCCGAGAACGCCTGCTTTGTGCCCGGAGACTGTTCAGAGCCTCTGACCATGGCGGGCTCGTGTGCGGGAATCTGGATGACACAGGACTGCATCGAAGCGGGCCGAGCGGCCGCCGCCGAGGCGCTCAAGACCTGCGGCAAACCGGCCGAGACTGTCGTGACGCCGGGTATCGGCGGCTGGCTGAATCCGTTGATGCCGGTGTACGAAGTTGCCGTTGAAGGCACGAAGACCAAGAGTTTCATCGATCCTCAACATGACGTTACCGCTGACGATGTTCGCCTCGCGCATCTGGAAGGCTTTGTTTCGGTCGAGCACCTCAAGCGTTACACGACGCTCGGGATGGCAACCGACCAGGGCAAGATGGGTAACATTATCGGCATCGCGCTGATGGCAGAGGCGCTGGGGCGTGAGGTGCCCGAGGTCGGTACGACGACATTCCGGCCGCCGTATACGCCCATTAGCCTCGGTGCCCTGACGGGCCGCGGTGTTGGCGAGCATTTCAGGCCGCTGCGGCGCACGCCAATGCATGAATGGAACCTGGAACAGAACGCGACGATGACCGAAGCGGACTGGTGGCACCGGCCGTGGTTCTACGCGCGCGAAGGCGAAACGATTACCGAGGCCTATATTCGAGAGACCGAGACTTCACGACGCACCATCGGGCTTTGCGATGTCACATCGCTCGGCAAGATCGCGATTCAGGGACCGGATGCGACTGAATTTCTCAATCGTATCTACAGCAACCCTTTTGCCAAGCTTGCTATCGGCAAGGCTCGTTACGGCATCATGCTGCGCGATGACGGCATCGTATTTGATGACGGCACGACGTGGCGTCTCGGTGAAACCGAATACTTCATGACGACCACCACCGCGAAAGCCGGCGGCGTCATGGTTTTTCTCGAAGAACTGCTGCAGACCCGATGGCCCGACCTGCGCGTGCACGTGACATCGGTCTCCGAGCAGTGGGGCGGAACCTCGATTGCGGGGCCAAGGTCGCGCGAGCTGCTCGAGGCGTGTTGCGATAAACCGGAGGCGGTGAGCAACGACAACCTGCCGTTCATGGGCGTCATCGAAACCACACTTAAGGGCGGCATCCCGTGTCGAATTGCGCGGATCAGTTTTTCCGGCGAGATGGCTTATGAAACTTACGTGCCGTCGGACTACGGTCGCGCCATGATGGAGCTCTTCTGGGGCGTCGCCAAAGACTGGGATGGCTGTCTGTATGGCACCGAGGCGCTGGGCGCCATGCGAATCGAGAAAGGCCATGTCACCGGCGCTGAACTCGATGGACGAGTCACCATTGACCAGGCCGGGCTCGGAAAAATGGCGTCGGACAAAAAGCACTACATTGGAAGCCAGCTGCGCAAGCGGCCGGAGCTTATGCGCGAGGATCGTCCCAGGCTCGTTGGCATTTTTCCAAAAGACCGCAGCGAGACGTTTAACGCAGGTTCTTTGTTGTGTCCCAAAGCAAATACCGAAGGATTCGGTGATGGCTGGATCTCGGCGGTGACGCACTCGCCGGCGCTGGGGCACTGGATTGGTCTTGGGTTTCTCACCGGCGGTCATGAATCCTGGGAGGGTAAGACGCTGGTAGCCAGTGACCCTGTCAGAAAGGGTGACATTGAAGTTGAAGTCGTGTCGCCGCATATGTACGACCCGAGCGGGGAGAAGATGCATGGTTGATCGAATATCGGCGCTGGAAGGTCACTACCGGCCAGG
>CALHMG010000003.1 GCA_938034705.1 uncultured Gammaproteobacteria bacterium | reverse complement strand
TGGAAGTTCACTAACTGACGCCTGGCCAGCGCTCAGCGCCTGGCCGCCAGGCAGGCGGCTTCGAGCGCCCGGGGTTGGCGCCGGCATCGCTGTCCCGGGCGGTGCTGTGGAAAGTGGCCGGTCCACTATGGTTTTCCGGTCGATCCGCACCCGGGAGTTGTCCACAACATTGACGATCCTGGCAATACAGGTCTGACGCCGGTGCGGTTCGTGTCAGGCGCCAACTAGACTGTGATCTATTCATAGTGTCAGGTGGTGCACCCATGCCGGCAGCAAAATTTTTCCTGCGTACCCTGGTCGTAACTTTGATGTTCACGACACCTCAGGTTTACGCCGAAAACTGTGAACCTTCTTCGGTTGATCTCATGCGGATTACCGGCGACGAAGATTTCTCGGCAATAGGGCAGGTCGCTGCTCTGGCGAGCACCACGACGCGCGCGGGCCATGTCTGGGAGTCCAGTCGTCTGCTGCGCGTTCAGCAGGCTGCGCGAACGGCAAAGGTCGCGACCCCGGTCGCGACATCCGGTGCCCAGGCACCGGCCGTTGTTTCTACCGTACAGCCGACACTGGCGAACGGATCTTCTCGGACACCGACGAACTCCGGTCAGTCTCTCGCCGTGAAACCTGCCGCTTCGAAGTCTCAGCTAACGAGCGTTGACGTCTCTGTCAGACCTGCAACCACGGTGTCGAGCGTGCGATCAGTCACCAAACCGCAGATAAAGGCGATCAGGGTTCAGACGACCCGGAAGATTCGATAGTTCGAGCCGCTTGCCTGAGTGTTTCATCTCGTTCGCTGACGATACCGGTGCGTGGCGCCGGAATCCCAAAACTCTGGACTTCACAAATGGCGCGATGCCAGAGTGAAACCCGTTCCAAGGCGGGCGGTAGAGCGAATATGACGATGAAGTTACTGACCACAATCACATCGCCGTACGGCAGGGTAGCGCGGATCGCGCTCAGCGAGCTTGGTCTGGACGACGAGTATGAACTGATGCTCGTAAAGACCCGAACACCTCAGAACGAGACCACCCGTTATAACCCGACGGGTAAAGTGCCCACACTTTTGACCCGTGATGGCGCTGCTCTGAGTGAAGCCCGATTGATCTGCTACTACCTCCAGCGTCTGACCTCACGCACAGATTTTGTCAGCGACGCTGGCGATTTTGACTCGCATCTTCTCGAAGGAGTTGTCACCGGCTTTATAGACGGCGTCAGCGTCTGGTTAAGAGAGATCAAACGACCCGAGGATGATCGCTCTGAAGATATTCTGCGTCAGGAACGTGAGCGGGCCACACGTTGTGTTGAGTGGTTTAATGAACGCGCGTCCGCACTGCCGACCAGAGTGGATTTTTGTTCAACGACACTGCTTGTTGCATTGGAAAATCTGAACAAGATCGATTCGAATCGTTGGCAGGATGAAGCACCGGCACTCGATGCGTGGGCGCAGGCGTTGAGCCGGAAACCTTCCATCGCAGGTACGGCTTGACCGCCTGCGCCGACAAGTTCTCCTGCCCGAGCCGCTCGTGTAAAGTCACACGGTATGATTTCAGCGGGATTTGAACTGGCGGTCGTATGCCTGGTGCTGCTTGCGTTCGGTGTCGGGCTATATTTCGCCGCCAGGCCGAAACCTGGATCGCCGCCAGAGGCGCCGAATATCGATCGCGAAAAATCTGTCGCGGGGACAGGAGAATCGAATATGAGCCAGTCTGAAAATAGTGCAGGAAACAATACGTCCGAACCGTCCGCTATCACTGAAGCTCTGACTGGCGTGATGCCCTACATCACGGTATCTGATTCGTCTGCGGCGCTTGATTTTTACAAGCGTGCTTTTGGTGCCCGGGAGCTTCCCGGCCGCCTCACGGCGCCCGATGGAACGGTCATGCATGCGATGTTCAGCATTGGCGACGCCACCATCATGATTGCGGACGAACACCTCCAGGGCGATAAACCCATGCATTCACCGGCGCCACCAACTCTCGGTGGCACAACGTTCAAGCTGAATCTGTACGTTGAAGATGCCCAGGCGGTGTTTGATCAGGCTGTTGCGGCCGGCGCCACGCCCCTGATTCCTGTCGCCGAACAGTTTTACGGTCACTTAAGCGGCCGCGTAGTCGATCCTTTTGGGCACGTGTGGATTGTGTCGACGGAGATCGAAAAGCTCGACCCAGCGGAAATGCAGCGACGGTTTCAGGCACTGTTTGGCTGAAGCGCCAGCTTCGTATCCCGCATCCAGGCGGCGCGGCCGCCAGTGGTCCGGAGCCTAGACGGAGGTGTCGACGACACCGGGTCGTTCGAGCGCGCGACGCACGCGATCAGGTATGGGTGAGCCGGTCATTCGTTTGGGATCGTCGGGATGATCCACGGCCCACACACGTTCTTCATGCCCCTCGGCCACCGTTGTGCTGTCGTCCCGGGCGAAGCTGTGTTTCACCGTGAATGACGAGTTACCCAGTCGCTCGACATGACTCGTGACGGTGACCACGTCCCCCAGAAACAGAGGGGCTTTGAACTCGAGTCCACTTGAAACAAGCGGGCAGCCTCGAAATCCGTCCTTGTTTACCTGCGCGAACAGATCGAACCCGCAGGCCTGCAGTAGCTGATGTGTTGCCTGATCCATCCACACATAGTAGTGGGGATTGAATATGATTCCGGCGGGATCGCAGTGGGACCACTGAACACGAATTCTCTGTAACGTTTTGAACATGGTTGCTGTTGTCGAAGCTTCAGTCAGTTGCGCGCCGATACGAGCGTAACGCGACCGCTTCGTGGTAGCCAGTCGGTTTCAGCCTTCGCAGCGACTTCATCCTGTGAGTCGATCAGCAATTCGTCGTCGCCTGTCTCTTGCGTCGCTGTCTCATCGACCGGATCTTCTTCAGGATCCCACTGGTAGTCGATGAACACTTCTTCGCCCGGCACGAGGTCTCGAAGACTGTACAGATCCAGTCCGTCGAGCTCGGCATTTGGTTCATAGCTGTGATTGAGAAAGCGCAGATCGTTGATGCCATCCCAGCCCGTCTCCGTCCCGTCTTCCTCTTCTATCCACAGCACGTAGGTTCCATCCTCGGTTGATGGATCGGACTCATAGGTACCGATATAGGTCCCCTGTGGAATGGGTATGCGGCAAAACACGCCTTTCCCGTGAACGGGAGAATCTTCGACAAAGATCAGTTTTTCAAGAGACAAGAGAATTTTCCACAATGGGAGCGGTGTGGTTGCAGCATCGTGCAGGGGCGCGGGAGGATAACGACCCTCGACACAAAATTCAAAGAGGAGCGGACTTGTGGGCAAGTACACGGACAGGGTGGGACAACGTGTTCACGGGCGGCAGAGAAGCCGCACGATTCGCGTGCTTGTTCGCGTCGGGTTCATTATCGCGGTGATCGTCGCGATACTCTGGGTCGTTCGAAAGGTCGCTACCTGAACGAAGTTGTAGAGACTCGTTAAACTGGCAGTCCGGGCCGCTGTTCAGGCCACGCGTTCCCAGCCGCGACTTTTGTAGGTGCTGGTCAATGCCTTACCTGCGTAGAACGGATAGATCAGCCACGCAATTCCGACCGTCAGGATCGTCGCGACCAGCCAGATCAGGCTGTGCAGCCACGCTTTGCGGTAAAGAAAATAAAATCCCCCGAATACCAGGGACCACAGCCATGGCGTCGACGCGGTCATCATGCGCCCGTCCCGCTTGTGTCTGTACATTAGATTCATGGATGTGGTTTCCGTCCCTGATCCGGTGGCGTCGTCCGGGGTTCTGGTGCTGGCCTCTCTACGAACATCTTATAATCTCAAATGGGGCGTTGCATAAGTATTATTGCCCCGTTGCCCGCGGTAATTTCACGGTATTTGGCCCCGTTTAGCCACTCAGGGAGGCCCGGGCATCGCTGTTTCGTTGAGTGAGAACGGGGGATGTCTAGTCTGTTCATGTCCGCGATCCACCGCGTCCAAGGTGCCTGGAATGCTTCGAAAACTGCTGTTCGTCATCGCCGTACTGTCTATCCCCCTGGCGGTCCTGCACCCCGTCGACGTCGTGATGGGTCAGTCCGTCGGGCCCACCGTGCACAGCGCGGGCTTCAACGCATTCAGCGCCGATGTGGCAAGGCTCAATAAACGCTATCGCAACGATGAGGGCTACGAGCATTTTATTGAGCTGGTCGAAGTCTCTGCGTCAGCCGTGCAGCTCACCGCTCACGAGCGATGGATAGAGGCGCCGCTGCCCGATCGACAGCGTAGCCTGAACCTGATGGTCAATCTGTGGGCGTTGCGCAGCAGCGCTACCGAAAACAATACCGTCACGTTACTGATCGTTGACGAGCGTGGCATACCCGTCATGAAAGGGTCTCGCTGACGCTTTGGGAATGCTCCGGGGTGTGGGATAAGGTAGCGGCGACCAGCGCTTCAGAACCTCGATCATTGAACTACAAGAAAGCTCGATTTCATGTCTCGACCGGCCCGGACTCATTGTTCAGGCGTGTCCATCAGAAGATGGATGGCTATCGGGTTCTGCCTCATCCATCCAGACCCATGCAGAAGCGCTGGACCGATCGTGGGATACCCGTAGGACTGATGCGTGGCTTCGACACGGCGGACTGGGAGCTCATGACCGCAGATGTTCGTACCGATCGCGGCAAGTTTGTGTCTTCGAGCTGGCGTCGACCCGTAGACGGATCCTGGCTATGGATCGAGATTGGAATGAATGACGCGATCGAAAAGGCAATGTTCAAACACGGCCGAGGTAAAGGGGATGATGTCGTTACCGACGGCGAACTCTACGAATTCGTTGACGAGGTAAACCAGCAGCTCACCGAAGAAGAATCCTGGCGAGATGAGTGGGGCGAAGAAGACCCGGCGCAAGACGTCACCGACGACGATTGAGGCGTCGCCGGACACCGAGACGGATTCCAACCGATCGCTGGCACTCAAGTCAGGGTAGCGTCTGGGCTAAGCCGAAGCGCCTCCCTGACTCGAGTAAGTCACCTGGGTCAGCGCGGGTCCTGTGAGAAACACCGCGCGAAAGTTTGTCAGAGGGGGTCAGTAACGACCGGCACTGCGCGGACGTTCTTCTCGCGGACGTGCCTCGTTCACTTTGATGTTGCGTCCTTCCATTGGAGTGCCGTCAAGGGCCTTGATAGCCTGCGCGCCGGCATCATTGTTCTCCATCTCGACAAAACCGAATCCCTTCGATCGACCCGTGTCCCGATCCATGATCACCTTGGCACTGGATACTTCTCCGTATTCAGAAAAGGTAGCTCGCAGGTCGTCTTCGCTGGTTGAGTAGGGGATGTTACCGACGTAAATATTAATCACGATGTAGTTACTCTCTGGAAATCCATAGCATTGCTAGACGATGAGCAGCCGTTTTGCCTTGTTGCCCGGCCGTGCGGTCACCATCGTCGCAGCCTTGAAGAATTCTCGCGCGCGCTGCACCAAGCGCTACACCGATTGTCGGATTGAGTCCATTTCTGCGGTTTTCATGCAGACACGGTGACGCTGGTATTGCGCAACCTGACTAGATTGTTGTTTTTTAAACTCTTACCCGCGCCGCTCATTTTCAGTCTCCCTGCCACCGGGTGAACCGTCGGACAATTGCGGCCCCGATAGTCGGCCCGCGGGGAACGTCCCCGTCGACACGACTGTCGCCCGGGTCCTGAGGGGTTCGCTCACGCGACCGATCCGAGAAAATTGAGCGGGCCCTTCGGCGCGCATGCCTCGTGTTTAAAGGGAGTTCATCCCGGTCCGGGCGAAACCGGTTTGCACTAGGTTTGAAGTGATGAAAACCCAGCCAGGCCTGTCTCCGGACGGAGCATCAATTGAAGCGCTTGAACGACGGGCGCGTGCGCTTATGGATCTTGATCCGGTCGAGCGCGTAACCGCTGTTGCGGAAATGCTGTCGAGTCTCGAGGGTGTTGTCGATTACACGATCGCCCGACTCGAACTCTACGAGGCCTGTCGCAGCGCCGTTCTGGATGCTGTGGTTCAGCTGCAGGATACAAACGTCGGACTTGAGGTACCTCTGCCGGAAAACGAGTTTGCTTACGTCACCTTATTGCTTCGGACTCTGATTGAGCTTTCCGAGGAATACGAAGAACTTGCGAATCTTGTTGACGAACAATTCGATGAGGCGCCCGGCGACGACGATCTTCGTGAACCCTATTGCATTCACCGTCAGCTGGAACTGCTGGAGGCCGTGTCGATGACGGCGGCACTCGCTTACTATCCTCAGCCGCCGGGGCTATGGGTGAAAGTCCACGTCGCGCTGGAGCGAGCGATCGAGCTGAAGGCATTGGACTTTGTTCCACGCGAAGAACAGTCGAGCCCCTCGATTGGTGACCTGTATGCAGCGCTTTTGCTTGTCGGTCTCGCTGACCCGTATCGACTTGCGTTCAGAGAATTGCGCAGCGTTGCGAAGTTTGTTCGGGCAAGCGCGGACCGGGCCGTCCTTCGATCAGGGCATACCTTCACGGCGACCGGTGCCGAAAGATATCTGTTCGTCGTCGATTTCGATCTCGACGTGCCCGCACTGCCGTGGCGCGCCTCGAGGCCGATGGCGGGCAAATCAATCGATCTTGTTTTCGACGTGACCCAGGTTGTAGTTCGCGCGCGCAATCGACAGCTGACTATCAGATCCGAGCCGGACACGGTTGATCCGCTGATGCAGGATCAGACATCAGAATCAATTGATGCGCTTTACAAGCATCTGGTCGTCGAGTGGGGCAAGCAGCCGATACGTCAAAACCCGCGTACGGCCGAGGCGCAACGCTACGACGTGGTTGTCGGATTCGAGGCGGTACGCAAGACCCCGCAGATTGAGACGGGGTCCGAATCATCCGACGACGAGATTGTGATGTCGGGCGGTATCGGTACAGGGCTCTCGGCGGTATCGGCAACGCTGGACGATGTAAACAGCACTACGGGAACGTCTCTCGATGTTTCGGCCACGGGTATTCGCCTGCGTATGACGGGTAGCTCGAAGATCAGTGCGCAGGTGGGTGAAGTGATCGCGTTTCGACTTTCAGACGGCTCTCAGCCGGATTGGACCGCCGGTATTCTTCGGTGGGTCAACGCGACCAGCCCTGAGGAATTCGAATCGGGAATACTTGTGCTGGGCAAAGTTGAGACGACCGGCACGCTGATGGACATTGAGACGCTCGCCGAGACATCCCAGCCGGTGCCGGTTGTTGTCGTGTCTCAATCGCCCTATCGAAGTTCTCGTCGCTGGGTGTTGTGTCGTGACCCGCAACCCGATCCCGCTCGATCAAGGCGGATGATCACCGATGGCGAAAATGTAACTCTGGAATCTCTGCGAGTCGCTTTGCAGACGCGGCAGGTCGCCTGCCACAACGCACAGATACAGATAAACCCGGGTGCCAGTGACTATTTGCCTTCGCGCGACATAGGCATCGAGTCACAATAAATCTTGTTCGGATCCCGTTCGGTCGCGGCTAGCGGGTGTCGGTATTCTGTTCGGTATCGATGACGCACGGGTATTCGGTCTTGAACGCCTGCCACAGCTGCGTCTGATACCACGTGTTCTTCCAGGCCTCTCGATTGGCCACCAGATGAGCGACGAGCACGCCTCGCAGCTCCTTGAGCAGCACGCCATCCGGCAGACAGATACCGTTGCGAAAGACCTTGTCCGCCATCGGTGTCGCCGACAACCCGTTCTTCTTGCGTTTGCCGGACTTAGGCGCCCTGGAACCTGACGGAAAGAGTTCAAATGAGTGCGTGTTGCTGAGCCAGTAGCCGTCTAGGAACCCGTCAATATAGGTATCGCATATTTCGGTGTCAGCTGCCGTGCACAGCTCAAGCAGGCGGACAATTCGCTGACCGTCTGCTGTCGTTTCGATGCCGGGTTGCGCGCTTTCGTCATTGGCGAGCCCGGTGACGGGTGTCATCACGATTGCAGCGACAAGCGCGACAAAGGCAACGATCGCAGGGCGAACGCCGCTACATCCGAATGCACCGGATCCTGAAAGTACGGACAAGCTTGAATGAACTAAACGCAATTGATTCTGTCTGACACGGGTAACGCAGGGCTGGG
>CALHMG010000002.1 GCA_938034705.1 uncultured Gammaproteobacteria bacterium | reverse complement strand
CTTGTAGCCGTGGGCCATCTCCGTGAGCAAACGGTTAACGAACCGAACATTCTCCCGGCGGGTTCTTGAATGCGGGACAGGCGCGGACTCATAGCCGCTTTGCAGAGCCTCGACGATTGCCGCCACCGAAATGCGATAGGCCTCCATGACCTGCAGACGGTTGCTGTCTTCCAGAGCGATGCGATTTTGATTGAACAGAGCATTGCTGATCTGCTGACCCGCATCCTGAGGATCGTTCGTCGGCAGTTCGGCGAGCCAGGCCGAAACACGCTTGGGCCGAACCTCCGAAGTCCCCGCGGGCGTTGCCCGGAGCTTGGGTATACCGACAGTTAACGTTGCCATGGCGCTCTCGGGCGCCCTCTCAAGTACGGCCTGATTCAATGTGCTCGCCCTAAATCTCTGTTCCCATAAAAAACATAGGCGTGAAGCGAACTGTTTACGACGCGACACAGTTGCCGAAGGGTCAGGCACTTTGTGACTCGACTATCGAATTTGGCCTTTTTCTCGGAACAAATCGGCCATAGAATACGGTTCAGTGAGATTGACCCAACACCGAGGAAAAGGAATATGACCTATGTGGTCACCGAATCATGCATCCGCTGCCGCTACACCGATTGTGTGGAGGTCTGCCCGGTTGATTGCTTTCACGTCGGACCCAACTTCCTCGTTATCGACCCGGATGAGTGTATCGACTGCAGCCTGTGCGAACCGGAGTGCCCGGTAAACGCCATCTACGCCGAAGACGATCTGCCGGAGGATCAGCAGAAGTTTCTGGAGCTCAACGCTGAACTGTCGGCCGAGTGGCCCGTGATCACTGAACAAAAGCCGCACTTTGAAGACGCAAAGGACTGGGAAGAGATCAAAGACAAGTTCGAGCACCTCGAACGCTGAGTCGATGGTCTAATTCAGAATCTGAATGTCAAAAAAAAGCCGGGTTAACAAACCCGGCTTTTTCGCTCCACTGCGATGTCGATCCGCGATCGATCAGTTAGAGCTGTATGCCTTGAGACCCATTTGCCCGATCAGGCGATCCTTCGGCAGATAACCCGGAACCACCGTCCCGTCATCAAAAATGATCGTCGGTGTACCGGTCACGCCCACCTGCAGGCCGAGATTGTACTGATCGGCAATCGGGTTATCGCAGGTTTTGGCCTCGATCTCCTGACCACGCTTGGCGGCAGTGATCGCCGTTACCTTGTCATCCGCACACCAGGCCGAAACGGCTTTGGCGAAACTACCGGACCCAAGCCCCGCGCGCGGGAACATCAGATAACGTACTTCGACACCGGCCTCGAGCAGTCCGGGGACGTCTTCGTGAAGCTTTCGGCAGTAGCCGCAATCGATGTCGGTAAAGATCGTCAGCACTCGTTTGGTCTGTTCCGGCTTCATTACGATCATCGTTGATGGATCGGCGACTTTAAGCATCTCGCGAACCTTGGCACTCTGCTTGATGCTGGCCAGCGTTACTTTCTTTTCAACGTCGTAGGCCTCGCCCACGAGCAGGTGTCCATCGGTGCCGTAGACATAAATTGTCCGGCCTCCAACGACAACCTCGAAAACGCCCGGCATCGCCGACTCGGCAACGGATTCGATTTTGTTTGATGGCGGCATCAGTTCACGCAATTTGGCCTCGAGTTCGGCCGGCGTCATCGCGCTGGCGGAGCCCGCTACGCCAACTGCCGCGAAGGCTACGCCGGCGACGATGCACTTGATCGATGTTCGATACAGTTTATTGAGATTCATGATTGAACAGAGTTCCTTGAAGTCGTACAGCCTGGAGCAATTGTGCTCGCTAGAACACGCTTTAATAAACAGTCGAGGAGAAGACGCCGCAACCATCGAACCGCATGAGCGGTGAGGTCACTAAAGTGCCTGAACCCGGTGACTGTCAGAGTACTGATCGAACCAATTGGTTCCCCAAGTATATTTCATGTTGGGACTAAAGCCCGGCAATTAAACCCGAGCGTCTTCCACTAATCGCGAAAGTTGTTAAATTGCAGCGGCAAGCCGATTTTCGATTTTTTCAGCATTGCAATCGCATCCTGCAGGTCGTCGCGCTTTTTTCCGGTCACCCGAACCTGCTCACCCTGAATGGCTGCCTGAACTTTAAGTTTAGAACCTTTGATCTCCTTAACCAGCTTTTTGGCCGACTCCTGATCGATTCCGTGTCGGATCTTGACCTCCTGTCGGGCCTTTCCGACACCTGATTCTTCAGCCTCGCCAATGTCGAGACACGTGAGATCAACGCCGCGCTTGGACAACTTGGACGTCAGGATGTCGCGCGCCTGCCCGACCTTGAATTCGTCCTCGGCGTGAATCGTCAGCACACTTTCCTTGCGCTCTACACGTGCATCACTGCCTTTGAAATCGAATCGGTTGCCAATCTCACGATTGGCCTGATCGATCGCGTTGGTGACTTCGGTAAAATCGACTTCTGAAACTACATCAAACGATGGCATGGATATCTCCTTCTGAACGATAAATACCCCGGGAATGACTGTCATTTTACCCTACAAGCAGGCGTTGCGACCGTCGGATACAATGTCTGAAAAAGCCACCACCGTTACGGAAACTCTCGGACGATGCCAGAAACCGTCATGAGCGCCGCGGCGTTCAGTATTCAGCCAGACTGGTCGATTGCGGTACAGGAATGCGGCCGCTCAATCGCCGAGCAGCGCAACGATGGGGACAGCGGCGTCGGCTTTGTCTATCTTTCCGGCTCCCATTGCGCAAACGCTTCACACATTGTCGCTGGGCTCGAACGTAGTACAGGCATCAGCAGCTGGATCGGCACATCCGGCTACGCAATCTGCGCCAGCGGCCGAGAATTTCACGACGGCTCCGCAATCAGCGTCATGGTCGTCGATGTCGAACCTGACCAGTATCGTGTGGTTCGAGGTTTTGGCTCGGACGTTGCCCAGGCTCTTGATACGCACCGCGACTGGATCAAACAGAACGAAGCCAGATTTGCGGTTGTCCACGCCGACCCTCGTAACCCCGGCGTACAGCAGCTCGTGACCGACTTCTCCCGAGAACTTGATCACGGGTTTCTTGTTGGCGGACTCTCATCATCCGAGGGGGACATGGTCCAGGTCGCCGGCACCACGGCCGAGGGCGTGATGTCGGGCATTCTGTTCGCCAGCAGCGTCAACGTTGCGACCGGTGTGAGCCAGGGCTGCAAGCCTGTCAGCTCCCGGCGCCTTATAACCATGGCCGAAGACAACGCCATTCACGAACTCGACGATCGCCCGGCTCTGGAGGTGTTACAGGAAATTCTCGGCGATCCGCCGCTGGAAGAACTGCCGGCTCGCGCGGCCGAACTGCTCGTGGCGCTGCCCGTTCAGGGAGCCGACACCGGCGACTATCTGGTGCGCAACATTCACGGCATCGACGTTGGCTCAAACAGCGTCTGGATCGCAGACACCGTGACCGAGGGGTCGACATTGATGTTTTGCCGTCGCGACAAAGACGCGGCTCGCGAAGACCTGATTGAGATGGTTAAGAAGGTCCGCGACCGCGCCGGCACCCCGGCAGGCGCGCTGTATCACACCTGCCTTGCCCGGGGTCCGCATCTATTCGGTCGACCCAATGCCGAACTCGAAATCATCCAGAGCGAACTGGGCGACATTCCCCTGACGGGTTTTTTCAGCAACGGCGAAATCTGTCACAACCGGCTGTACGCGTACACCGGTGTACTGACGCTTTTCTGACGCTGTCGTAGTCTTCGAGCCCTGGACGAGGCTTCAGAATCGCGTCGCGGCGTCATCTACCTCGCCAACCGCCCCCGCGATATTCACCACGGTCGGAAACAGAACGCCCCAGACCGCCGCGACAATCAGCAGCGCCGTGGTCGTTGAAAAACCGAACTCCACCGCCCCGAGACTGTGGCCGGCGAAATAGGCACTCGGCCCCGCCAGCATGCCGGCAATCACGGCGAGGACCGGATGCTGAGCGAAAAAGCGCATGGCCGTATTCAGCGTCGCACCAAACGTCAGCCACAGGGCCATGAACCAGAGCGGCACCAGCATCTGACCCATGGGTCCGCTCCAGGTTTCGACAAAGTCGAACACGCCGACAATCGTCAGCACGCTGTCGACCGCTATGCCGATCAAAGCAACGACCACCGCCGCGCGCCATTCGCACCGATGGGGCCTCAGGAAAATCAGATGCGCGCCAATCGCAATAGCGGCCGCGAGCAACGCCCACGGCATACGAAAGGCAACACAGACAAACCACGCGCCGTTAAATAGCAGCATGCTTATCAGGATTCGGACAGCGCTCATTACGGATTTACCACTCGTTTGTGCATGGCCAGATAATTTATTGCCACAAATCAATACGCGATGCGTCGAGCGCCGCGCGGGGACCGGCATAGGTCAACTGGAGCAAACCCGTTGTACCTTCGGCAAACCCGGCCTCGCAGTACGCGAGATAGTACTCCCACATCCGCACGAACGATTCATCAAATCCCATCGCGATCACCTCGTCACGGCGCTCAAGAAATCGCTCACGCCAGATTTTGAGCGTACGTGCGTAGTGCCACGCCAGATTCTCGATATGAACCGGCTGTAGCGAGGTTCTGTTTGCGACGGCGCTGGAGATCGAACCCAGCGACGGAAGTGATCCACCCGGGAAAATATATTTCTGGATGAAGTCAACATTGCTCTTGGCCTGCTCCCAGCGATGCTCGGCCATCGTGATGGCCTGCAGCACCATGACGCCGTCATCAGCCAACAGCGACTGGCACTTGGCAAAATACTCATCGACGAATTCGTGACCAACGGCTTCGATCATCTCGACCGACATAAGACGATCGTACTGTCCGGTCAGAAGTCGATAATCCTGCATCAGAACTTCAACCTGCCCTTCAAGCCCCTGTGCCTTGACCAGCGCAACGGCGTGATCGAACTGTTCCTTGGATATGGTGGTTGTGGTGACCCTGCACCCGGTCTCCTTCGCGGCGTAGGTAGCAAGTCCGCCCCAACCCGTGCCAATTTCAAGGAGATGATTGTCAGGACCCAGGTCCAGTTTTTTAACGAGACGGTCAAGCTTGTTGACCGCGGCCTCGTCCAGCCCCTGCTCCGGATGTTCAAAGACCGCACTTGAATACATCATCAGTGGATCAAGAAAGGTTGAGAAAAAATCGTTGGACAGATCGTAATGTGCGCTGATGTTTTTCTTTGAACCGGAAGTCGTGTTGCGATTGAGTGAATGAGCCGCGCGCAGCGCCGGCATCAGCAAACGCGCCAGCCCCTGCTCCATCTGGTCAAGCACGTCGATGTTGCGTGCGAAGAGCCGCGTGACGTTAACGAGTTCGGGCGTCGACCACTCGCCCCGGATATATCCCTCTGCCGCCCCGATGCTTCCGCGCAACGCCACGTCGGTCCAGGCTGAAGGGGCGTGCACGTTAATTTCCGCGCGCAGCCCGTCGGCGGCGGGCTTACCGTACGTTCCGCCTCCCTCTGCGGGCTCGTTGACCTGCAGCTCGCCGGATTCGAGTCGTGAAAGAAGCTTGATGACCTGTGAACGCAGTTGACGTTGGCCAAACCCCGCGCTATCCGCGCGAATTTGACCAGCTTCAGGCAATCCTCGCGGATACTCAGACACTTTCAATACCAGACTCTCCGTTCAAAACTATTGCAGGTTGCTGACAGTACACATGTTTTCAGCGATGTGGGTTGTCATACACGGGCGCTCGCCGCAGAAACAGGCGCAGCGCCTCAAAATGTATCGCCGCGACATTCTTCCATGCCATCAGCGGATGACGAAACAAAACCCGGGTGAGTTGTCGCTGCGCGGCCGGCGTTTCCTTCAGACACAGGGTGGCATCGAAAACGCGTTCACCGTTTTTGTGATTTTCCAGATGCACCACCAGGTTCACGCCCGGTTCACTCGAGCGCCACCGATAGACCATATCCATCGGATTAAACGGCGAAACATGCAGAGACTTGCTGAACTGGGCCCTGAGGTTCCTTGAACCATTTTGAGGCGACTGGTCAATCAGCACGTAATCGTGACGCCTTCGCCAGGGCGTATTCGTTACCGATGCAACTACGGCTTCCACGGTCTTGCCGCTGTCGTCAAAACAGTAGTAGACGCTCAGGGGGTTAAATCCGAATCCAAACGACCGCACGGTGGTCAACAGCCGCACGGGCCCTGTCGGCCTGAACCCGGACTCGCGCTCAACCAGATCGCGCACGCTGGTGGCGACAGGCGCGGCACCATCGCCTATGTAGTCGGCCGGCGTATAGTGCAGCCAGCCGAACCGGGAACGGCTCCAGGCAAAATGTGATTCAAACAAACCGTTTTCGGCTTCTTCCAGGTCAAGATAAAGCATGTAAACGCGGTATCGAAACCGGTGCAGCACAGGCGTGTAGCGACGGTGGCGAACCCATCCGGTGTAAATCCTGCTCGCGGTTTCAGACATCGGCGAGAGATGCTCCAAGCGGCGCAACGGCGTTGATAGCGCTCACCAGTCCGTCTTCATGAAATCCATTGCGCCAGAAGGCGCCGCAGTAACTGGTGCGATTGTGACCGCTGATTTCATCGATGCGGGCCGCAGCGGCGACGGAAGCCTCACTGAACAGCGGATGACTGTAGTTGAACTCCTCCACGATTCGCTCCGAAGCAATCATTCCTGCCGGAGGGTTCAGCGTCACGCAGTAGGTTTGCTCGCAGTCAAGACTCTGAAGCATGTTCATGTTGTAAGTGAGCTGGGTGGCCTCATGCTCAAAGCCCGCGTCTTCATGAACGAGATAATTCCAGCTCGCCCAGGCCAATTTTCGTTTGGGCAGTACCGAGATATCGGTATGCAGGACGACATGATTGTCCTGATACAGCATGTCTCCAAGAATCTCGCGCTCGACCCGGGACGGATCATCCAGCAGCGCCAGCGCCTGATCCGTGTGCGTCGCCATCACCACGTGGTCGGCTGTAACGACTTCGCCGTTCGCCGTGGTCACCTCAACTTCGTCCGCGCTTCGACGCACGCTCGTGACCGCAACGTTTTTGCGGATTCGGTCACCCATGCGAGCCTCGATTTTCTCAACGTAGCTGCGCGAACCACCCGGCACCACGTACCACTGGGGCCGGTTCGAGATTTCAAGCAGTCCGTGATTGACAAAGAAATTGCCGAAAAACGAAACCGGCATTGTCAACGCCTGGGATACGGACGATGACCAGATGGCGGCAACCATAGGCCCGATGTATTTGGACGAAAGCCACTGACCGTAGCCTCGCTCGGCGATGTATTGACCGAGTGTCACGCTGTCGTCGAGGTTGCCCTCATCAACATCGCGAATCACGCGTTTGTTGAAGCTGACAATATCTCGCAGCATTCGCAGAAATCGAGGCGACAGGGCATTCGCCGGACGCGCAAACAGGGTCCCCAGTGTAGATCCGTTGTACTCGAGCCCGGTCGCGTCGCAGCGAACGCTGAAACTCATGTCCGAGTCCTGTCGATCAACGCCAAGACGCGAGAGGAGCTCAAGAAAATTGGGATAGGTGCGATCGTTGAAGACAATGAATCCGGTGTCGACGGCAACGATTTTGTCATTCTCCTGCACATCCACCGTGTGCGTGTGTCCGCCAAGCCATTCGTTGTCGTCGAACAACGTTACGTCATGGTGCCGGGAAAGCATCAACGCGGCGCTAAGGCCAGATATACCGCCCCCTACTACGACCACGCGCATCGATCAGGTGACCATTCTCGCAAACAGCTTTGTTCGCAATGCGTCAGGAAGCCGGGCCGCAATTCGAAGACCCAGCGCAAAGCTGAACGGAAACGCGATTTCACGCTGACGCTTTTCAAGCCCCTTGATGATTGCGGCCACGGCTTCATCTACCGTGATACGCATGGGCATCGGGAAATCGTTTTTATCAGTCAAAGGCGTTTTGACGAATCCGGGCAGAATGACGGACACGTCGACTTCTTCGCCGCTCATGTCAACGTCAAGCGACTGGAACAGATAGCGCACGGCCGCCTTCGACGCTCCGTAGGCCTCGGCTCGCGGCAATCCGGCATAGGCCGCCGTGCTGCTCATGCCGACGAGGTGAGGCGAGTTTCCTTTTCGCAGCAGAGGAAGCGCCGCATCGATGCAGTACACCGTACCCATGAAGTTGACATGCATCACGCGCTCAAAAAGATCCGAGTCGATATCCTGTACGTCCACATACTCGCAGATGCCGGCATTCAGAATCGCGCAGTCGAGCGCCCCGAAACGCTGGTCGATCTCCTGCGCCGCATTCGCGACCGCTTCCTTGTCACCAACGTCCACGGCAAGGGGCACGATGTTGTCCGGATACTGCGCCTGTAGCGCAAGCAGCGCACTCATGGTTCGGCCGGAGGCAATAACCGTTGCGCCTCGATCAGCAAGCTCCAGCGCCAGCGCCTCGCCGATTCCAGAGGTTGCACCGGTCAGCCAAACCCGAGTTCCTTTAGTCGGCGCGGTCATAAGATTCTAAAGCCTCTGCTTGATCTTGCGAACAGCCCAGCCTACGACCGGAACATGTTCATAGAGGAGCTCACCCGCGTCAAAGTAGTCGCGATGAACTTTGACCCGGTCGCCTTCAAACTCAAGACGTGAAACACCTGCGACCCGCAATTCCTCTCCGCCTTTGAGTTTGGGATGACTGTAAATCATCGTCCATGTGATCACCGCGAGGTTGCCCTCAACAATGTCCTCGTCGAAAACAAACGTGATCGAATTGAGGTTCTCGTACATGCTGCTGTAGTACGTCTTGAGATTTTCAATCCCGCGAACTTCGTGAAATGGGTCAATAAAGACAATGTCGCTGGAAAAAACTTCTTCGATTCGCTCCAAATTGGATTTATCGAGCTCGGCGAACAGGGTCTTGAATGCGGCCAGGGCATCGCGTGGCCCACGCGCATCGCCTTCAATTTCGGGCTCAAGTGCCGGACTCTGTTGGTTTGTTGAAACGTTCATGCCGCTGTTTTTCCGAAGGACTGGTCGTCTGTGGAGGGTTTGTTGTGTTCTGAGCAGTCTACGTCAGTGAATTGACTCCGGATCAACAGACTTCAAATGCGACAAAACAACGGTTTAACCTCTCACCCAAGCTTAAGCCCGTTAGCGACCGGTTGATCGAGAGATGCCAGCACCACCTTGCCGTCTTCTCGGGTAAACCCCGTAACCAGACACTGACTCATGAACGGCCCGATCTGCTTCTCGGGGAAATTCACAACGGCGATCACCTGACGCCCGAGCAGATCCTCGGCCGTGTACAGATCGACAATCTGCGCACTCGATCTGCGTTCGCCAATCTCGTCACCAAAATCGATCGTCAGCTTCCAGGCCGGCGTCCGCGCCTGGGGGAACTCGTCAACGGCAGTGATTGTGCCGGTGCGCAGTTCTACTTTCTCAAAATCAGACCAGCTGATCGTTTCCATGGCTAAATCCTCGTGCAACCGTAGCGTGACTGATCCGCAGCCAGATCAGGTGCGATAGTCCGCGTTAATAGATATGTATTCATGAGTAAGATCGCTTGTCCACACGGTACAGGTACCGGGACCGTCTCCAACGGAAGCAGATACATCGATTTCGCTGTTTTTCATGTAGGCGTCAACGGCGGCGGTATCTCCCCCAACCGGATTGCCATCCCTGGCGAGCAAATGCTCACCGAACCGAACCGACAGCTTGTGTTTGTCGATGACGGGCCCCGCCTTGCCCACGGCCATCACGACGCGCCCCCAGTTGGCGTCCTCCCCGGCTATCGCGGTCTTTACAAGTGGCGAGTTGGCGATGGACATCGCGATCGTTTTTGCGTCCTCGTCACTGCGCGCGCCATCCACGTTGACGCTCACCAGTTTGGAAATGCCTTCGCCGTCCTTGACGACCAGTATCGCCAGTTCGCTCAGGCACTCCGTTAACGCCTGACGAAAATTTTCGAGGTCCTGCTCACCGTGTTGTGTATTACCCGCGGCACCGGTGGCGAATACGAGCACGGTGTCGTTAGTCGAGGTGTCGCTGTCGACCGTAATCCGGTGAAAGGATTGCTCGATAGCTTCCACCACCATCGGCTGCAGTACGCTCGCCGGAATCGCCGCGTCGGTATAGACAAATGCGAGCATGGTCGCCATGTTCGGCATGATCATCCCGGCACCTTTGGAGTAGCCGCTGATGTTGATATCGGTTTCACCAATGCGTGCGGTGCGTGTAGCCAGTTTGACGAACGTGTCGGTTGTCGTGATTGCGCGCGCGCCGGCCTCGAAATTATTGACGGCAACATCGGGTGCAAGCTCGTCCAGGGCACCAAGAATTCTGCCGACTTCGATCTCTTCGCCGATCACACCGGTGGAAGCGACAAACACCTCCGACTCCTGACAGCCGGTGACCGCGGCCGCTCTGGCGACTGTTTCTTTCACAAGATTCATGCCGGCTACGCCGGTAAATGCGTTCGCGTTGCCGGAGTTGACCACCAGGGCTCTTGCCCGTCCTGCGGGCAGCACACTGCGACACCAGTCGACGGGTGCGGCGCACGTTTGCGAGCGAGTGAAAACGCCGGCGACCTGGGTGCCTTCGGGAAACGTTGCGAGAAGGACATCCGGCTTGGCTCCGGGCGCCGGTGTCGTATTGTTTTTGATACCAACACAGGTCACCGCCTGCTTGACCCCGGCGACATCATTCACTTGAGGCTGCTCTTTGGGCGCAAATGGCGAGATCGATTCCATTTCTTGCGTACTCTCTTATCGTATTCAGGTTTCGGGGACAGGCAACGGACCGTCAATGTCGCCGTCTTCGTTCAACGCAGGATAATCAAGTCCGTGACGCTGGCAGTACTCGGCGACCACTGGCTGGGTCCACTCGAACAGTCTTTTCGCAAAAGCGTCCGGAGGAAGACTTGACTCGCGATACTGCCCGTTACGTTCACGCTGCCGACGGGCCTCAAACAGAACCAGCGCGGTGGCAACGGATACGTTGAGAGAATCGACCATTCCCTGCATCGGGATATAGACGCTGCGATCACAGGCGGCGACCGCGGCCGGGGTCAGCCCGTCAAGCTCGGCACCGACAACCAGCGCCGTGGGACCGGTGTAGTCGAGTTCGCGATAGTCGGCGGCGGATTCGTCGATCGTCAGCGACAGCCGCTGCAGGCCCCTGGCCCCAAGCCCGTCGAGGCAGTGCTCAAGCGTCTGGTGCACATGAACGTCAACCCACTTGGAGGATCCGCTGGCAGATTTCTGACTCAGCACGAGACTGTTCTCCTCGGCCGAAATGCAGTGAACCTCCATCGCGCCAACGGCATCACAGGAACGCGCAATGGCGGCGAGATTGTGCGGCTTGTGAACGTTTTCCATCACCACCGTGAGATCGGGCTGTCGCAGGCTCAGGACCTGTCGAATGCGGGCAAAACGTTCGGGGGTCATTGCTTCATCAACTCGCGCAGATTTACGGCCGATCCGGGGCAGACTCACTCAACTGCGTGGGAAACCTTTAGTTTTCAATGCGTTTGAGCCCATCGGGTCACTGGAAATCACGATCGCCGGGCCTATACTGAAACCAGACAGGGCCGCGGAATTCGGCTCGCGCGGATCATAACACCGACCGGCTGTCCCGCCGGAATAACCCTGAGTGCGGTTGACCACCGTTTTAACCTCCGGGGCGGCGTTAAACTCATGCCTCCGGGCGCTTTTGGGGCTGCCGTGGGCTCGACTACACTGGAGCTGGCCGGGCTACTGGAGCCGGACTGTCAATCGCCATACCGGGCAGGGCTGCCCTGAACAACATCGCATGGCAGAGCCATGCGACGACAACTGACGAGATCACGCTCTCGAGGCAAAGGAACTGCGCATTTGCGCTCTGACATTTTGGGTATCGACACTTTCAGAATTCTTGGCATCGCCACCGGCATCACATTGATGCTGGTCGTCGCCAACATGGCCCACGCGGCCGAGATCTATATCTACCAGCGCGACAACGGCACGCGACTGGTGACCGACCACAAGCGACTCGATGCCAACCTGCGCCTGATCCGAAGCTATGGCGTAAAACCCAAGCCAAAGCCCATGCGCTTCCAGGTTCGTAACGGCGTGATCGTCGAGTCGGGTGCTGCGGCAAAGCCCAAGCCCAAATTCAAGCGTCGCAGCCTCAGCGGTGTTCGACCGCTGAAATCACGCTATGACGAACTGATCGACCAGGTCGCCAACGAGCACGGCGTTGACTCCGCGCTGGTTCGCGCGGTGGTCCAGGCCGAATCCGCCTTCAAGCCCGATGCAGTTTCGGTCAAGGGCGCAACGGGACTGATGCAACTCATGCCCGCGACCGCAAAACGTTATGGTGTATCCGACCGAAACGACCCTGTGCAGAACGTTAACGGCGGCGTACGTTATCTACGCGACCTGCTCGACATGTTTGGACAGAATCTCGCGCTGGCCGTTGCGGCCTACAACGCTGGCGAAGGCGCGGTGATGAAGCACCGCGGCATCCCGCCCTACTCCGAGACCCAGCACTACGTGCGCAAGGTCATGCGACTGCTTCGCATGTACCAGCGCATGTCCTGACCAAGCGCTCCCGGTAGTCCCGATTACAGCAATCGCCGGGCCGTGGGCCGTCGACCGCAGTTCTGACGCCTAGAGAAAATATCTCACGGCATGCAGCGCAGCGCAGCAGACGGCGCCTGCCGCGATATCGTCGATCATGACCCCAAACCCGCCGTGGACGTTGCGATCAAGGAGGTTGATTGGCCAGGGCTTGATGATATCGACCAGCCGAAAGAGAATGAATCCGGCGAGCAACCACTGCCACGTCAGCGGCAACAGCAACATGGTCACGAGATAGCCTGCAACCTCGTCCCACACAATCGAATTGTGATCGTGCGCTCCCATGTCATTACACGCTGTCTCGGCGGCCCAGATTCCGATGGCGCTCACGCCAATGATCCCAACGATGTAAAACCAGAGCGGGCCCGCGGCAAACAGGAATATCAGCGGCAACGCGACCAGCGTCCCGAAGGTGCCTGGCACGATCGGTGCGAGTCCGGTTCCGAAACCCAGTGCCAGGATTCGCGCGGGCGATTTCATCATCCAGCTCAAAGTGGGCTGAACCTTGGGTTGATTGGAGGGTTTGTCCACGCAATCGATCTCCTGAATAGATTGACCTGAAAAGTTAAACGACGATTGCGTCGCTAGTTTGATTTGAAATGATCGAAACCACCGCTCACAGGCAGTTCGCGGCCGTTTGAGTCAACAAAGCTCACCGTCGACCCGTCGGTGACGTGCCCGATGGGCACCAGTGTACCGCTGGTTGCCACAACCGCCGAAATCGCCTGGTCCAGACGGCTTTCGGGGACTGTCACGAGCAGTTCATAGTCATCACCAAACGTGACGGCGGTTTCGTATCCGATCTCATCTACGCGATTCGCATAAACATCGCCGAGCGGAATGTCCGCGACACGAATCACTGCACCAACGCGACTCGCGTTAATGACGTGACCAAGGTCCTGGGCCAGACCGTCCGAAATATCGATCGCCGCGCTGGCAATCCCGGACAGCGCCAGACCGGTCGCTACGCGGGGCGTCGGGTAGTTCAGAGATTGATTGAGAATTTCGATCTCGGCCTGTGAATAGCTTGCGGGTTGGTTCAATGCATCCAGCGCGAGCCCGGCTTCGCCGAGAGGACCGGTCACGCAGACAATATCGCCGGCGCTGGCGCCACCCCGGGTGAGCGCCCGTCCCGGGCTGACGGCGCCGCAGACGTTAACGGCGATCGACCGTGTTCCGCGGGTTGTATCGCCTCCGACAAGGGTGATGTTGTGCTCGGCGGCAAGGCTGCCCAGTCCGTGAGCAAAGTCGCGCAACCAGTCCGTGTCGCCGTCCGGCAGGCTCAGGCCGAGCGTGAACCACAGCGGCCGTGATCCCATGGCCGCAAGATCGCTCAGGTTAACGGCCAACGATTTGTGACCGACAGCATGTGCCGGGGTCGCGACGGGAAAGTGAATGCCTTCGTTGAGAACGTCCATCGCCATGACAATCTCGGCGCCCGGCGGTGGCGCGAGCACAGCCGCGTCGTCCCCTATCCCGATGATCGTGTCTTCGCGCGCCGACGCACCAAGTGGCGCAAAAACCTCTCGAATGATGTCGAACTCACTCAACGGAATTCAGGATCCTGCGTTTTCCTCGCGACGCTCAGCCGCGATCTTGTCGAGAACCGTGTTGACCATCTTGTACCCGTTGTCCGCGCCAAAGAGTTTCGCGGCAGCGACCGCTTCATCGAGGATCACACGCCACGGAACATCGTGGTGGTGCGACAGCTCGAACGCGGCGACACGCAGCACCGAACGTTCCACCGGATCAAGATCTTCCAGCGGTCGATCCAGACCCGGCTCGAGCATCGTATCGATGTCCTGCAGGTTGGACGTTACGCCGCGGATAAGAGATCGGAAATAGTCAACGTCAAGGGCATAGAGGTTGGAGTCGGCCGGCATCGCCTTTTCAATCTGGGCCGGCGTCTGGCTTGTCAGATCCCACTGGTACAGCGCCTGCACCGCCGCGCGACGAGCCTTCTGGCGTTTTTTGCCAGGCTTCCTGGGTGCTGTTTTCCGTACAGTCACCGTCAGATCTCTTCGGGTGGATACTGGTTAACCACACTCAGTGTTTCGAGCGCCGCCTCGACGGCCTCGGCACCCTTGTTGTTGCCACCGGCGCCCGCTCGTGCAACCGCCTGATCCATCGTGTCGCAGGTCAGCACGCCCAGCCCGATCGGCATCGCGGCATCCAGCGCAACGCGCGTAACGCCATCGGCGCACTGTCCGCACACGTAGTCGAAATGAGGTGTTTCGCCACGAATAACGCAACCCAGCGCTACCAGCGCATCGAAACGACCGCTGAAGGCCATTGCCTGCAGCGCTACCGGAATTTCGTAAGCTCCGGGAACGCGCTCGACGACAACGGTCTGTGGATCAATCTTGAAACGCGCAACCTCGGACAACGCGCCTTCGAGCAGGCTCTCGGTGATGGCGCTGTTGAATCGCGCAACGACCATACCAACCCGGGTGTCTGGATCCAGGTTACTCATGACGACTGAATCGCAACGCTGTCAGCGATCTCGGGTTTGCGCCCCGGCGCGGTCACGTACTGCACAATCTGCAAATCAAACGCAGCCAGTCCGTGGGTAATCAATGGAGAACCGAGCACCGTCATTTTCTTCACACCAAGGTCTGCAAGAATCTGACTGCCCAGTCCGAGAACACGCAGGTGCTCGGACTCCGGCGGCGCGCTGGCGGCTTCAGCGGCATCCTGTCGTGACAGGTCTCGAAGGCTGTCGATAATCTCAACGGGAGATTGCGGGTACTGAAGCACCACGACGATGCCAGACCCTTCGGTCTTGATATGTTCCAGCGCCGAGTCCGTCGACCAGCTTTTGACGCTGTCGAGCGAATCAAGCGTGTCATAGAGTCCGCGTTCGAGCTGCACACGCACCGGAACGGGCTTGTCCGGGTCAATGTCGCCGTAAACCATGGCCACGTGCACGGAGTTGTCCGCAACGTCCTGATAGGCAACGACACGAAGGTCGCCAACTCGCGAGCTGACCCGATGCTGCTCGAGTCGATGCACCGTCGGTTCTTTTTCAAGCCGGTACCGTATGAGGTCTTCGATCGTGCCGATCTTCAGGTCATGGTGTTTCGAGAACTCAACCAGGTCGGGCAATCGAGCCATGGTGCCATCTTCATTCAGAATCTCGCAGATGACGCTTGACGGGACCATGCCCGAAATTCGCGCCATGTCGACACCAGCCTCGGTATGACCCGCGCGGGTCAGCACGCCACCTGGCAGAGCCATGACCGGAAAGATATGTCCCGGCGTGACGATGTCGCGCTCGGTAGCGCCTTCGCGTACCGCGGCCTCGATGGTGGTCGCGCGATCCTTTGCCGAAATGCCGGTCGTTACGCCCTCGGCGGCTTCGATCGAGACCGTAAAATTGGTCGAGTAGCGCTCGTTGTTGTTGCGCGTCATGAGGCCAAGCCCCAGCTGTTCGCATCGATCAGCGTCCAGCGTAAGACAGATCAGACCGCGACCGTGACTCGCCATGAAATTGATGTGCTCGGGCGTGATGCAATCCGCCGCGACGACCAGGTCACCTTCGTTCTCGCGATCCTCATCGTCGACAAGTATCACCATCTTGCCAGCGCGAAAGTCAGCAAGCACATCTTCGATCGGCGACAGCCCCTCGACAGAGGCGCCCCCTCGTCGACCGGAATTTATCGGTGTAATACTCATGGTTACTCGGCTTTGTCCACGTTGTTGACTAGCGGCCCGAGTCGGTTCAGTCGCCGTTGTCGGCGGCACCGACAAGGCGCTCTAAATACCGCGCAATGATATCAACTTCGAGGTGCACCTGCCGGCCTGGCTCAAGATTCCCGAGCGTTGTGACACCAAGCGTATGGGGTACCAGATTTACGCCAAAAATGGTTCCTTCGCGGGCATCCACAACCTCGTTCACGGTGAGACTGACGCCATCGAGCGTAACGGAACCTTTTTCCGCGATATATCGCCCGAGATCTCTGGAAACCATGAACTGCAGGCGCGTCGATCGCCCGTCGTCGTGGCTGCTCGAGAGCTCCGCGAGTCCGTCGACGTGACCGGAAACCATGTGTCCGCCGAGTCGATCAGTGACGGCCATCGCTTTTTCAAGGTTCACTGGGTGACCTGCATCGAGCCCGCCAAGCAGTGTGCGATCGACGGTCTCGATCGAAACATCAAAACGCAGAACCTGACCCGAGATGCTGACCACCGTCAGACAGCAACCCGACACCGCAATGCTGTCGACAATCGCAACGTCCGCAAGCGGTAGCTGAGCCACATCCACATCGATGCTGATGTCGTTTTCGAAGCGCTCGACGGCGGTAACGGTTCCTACAGATTCAACGATTCCGGTAAACATTAGTCAGCCTGCTTTGGCAAAAGTGTGAGTCGAACGTCAGGGCCGACGCGAACTATATCTGAAATCTGAAACTCGCTGGCGTCACCGAGCGATGCAACACCTGGCAGATCGAACAGCCCCCTGCCCTCACTGCCTATAAGTTTGGGTGCAAGATAAATCACCAGCTCGTCCACCAGCCCGGCGTCAACCAGCGCACCGGCGAGCGTTGGTCCACACTCGGTGTGGACTTCGTTGATCTGGCGTGCAGCAAGCGCTTTGAGCAACTGATCCAGCGCGACGCGTTCACCACCCGGCGCGACAATCACCTGCGCACCGGCTTGCTCCAGGGCGAGCGCCCGAGGCCCTGCCGCTGTCGTAACCACCAGAATTTCGCCAGGGTCGTTGAACAGCGCAGCATCGGTGGGCGTTTTAAGCTTGCTGTCGACAACTACGCGTAGGGGGTGTCGCGGTGGCTCGATTCCGCGCACGGTGAGCTTTGGGTCATCGGCAAGCACCGTACCAATACCGGTAAGGATTGCATCGGCCCGTGAACGCAACAGCTGAACATCCGCGCGCGATTCTGGCGACGTTATCCACTGACTTTCACCGCCCGCCGTTGCCGTTCGCCCGTCAGCCGAGGCCGCCATCTTGACGCGAACCCAGGGTCGGCCACGTTCAACGCGGCTGAAGAATCCCCGATTGATGGGCCGCACCCGGGCCTGCATGTCGACCAGCACCACCTCGACCCCGGCATCTGTCAGTGCGTCAATGCCACCGCCGGACACGCGGGGATCGGGGTCACGCATTGCAACAACGACGCGTTTTATGCCGGCGTTGATCAGCGCGGTTGTACACGGGCCGGTGCGACCCTGGTGACAGCAAGGCTCCAGCGTGACGTAGGCGCTGGCCCCGCGCGCCCTGTCTCCAGCCTGGGCCAGCGCGACTGCCTCAGCGTGACTGGCGCCCACACCCGAAGCCGTAACGCCTTCGGCGATGACTTCAGTTTCACTGGCAATCACGCAACCCACGCGCGGGTTCGGATGCGTGTAGTTGTCACTGTCATGCGCGAGCTGCATCGCTCGATCGAGATAGGTCCGATCCTGTTCGGACGGTACGGCAGTACGGTGGGTCACAACGTCAGCGCTTCTTGCGAGTACGTTTCTTGCCGCCACCCTTGCCGGTGGATGTCGAAGGCGACGCCGGAGCCTCGTCGTCGTCATCGCCCTCGAGCAATGACATTTGCTGCCTCTTTTCGGACGCTGACGGAAGTTCCTGCAGACTCTTTACCGCCTCACTGAATGCATCGACATCCTCGAACTGGCGATACACAGACGCAAAACGCACGTAGCCGACGCCGTCGAGCTCATGCAGTTCCTGCATCACGAACTGTCCTACTTTCTCGGAATCGATCTCTCGGTCACCGCCGACCGTGACCTTGCGCAAAATGCGCTGGACCGCGCGTTCGAGGTCGTCGTTGTCGACCGGTCGCTTTTGCAGCGCCCGCTGCATGCCGCCTCGCAACTTGACCTCATCGAAGGGCTCACGGCGACCGTCAGACTTGGTGACCTGGGGCAGGCGTAGCTGAGCGTGCTCGAATGTCGTAAATCGCTCATCGCAGGACTGACACTCGCGTCTGCGGCGCACGGTATCGCCTTCGTCGGCAAGCCGCGAATCGATCACTCGAGTGTCATCAGCAGAACAGAACGGGCAGCGCATTCGCGGAGCACCAGGAAATGGGACCTCGCAAGTATGCCCAATATCGAGGCAATGCTGAAGAAAAGCTTGCCGGCCCCTGCATTTAGCGCAAAGACCGGAGCATCACGCTACCTCAAGGCAGCGCGTCTTCAGCCAGCTCGGCCCCTTCTTTCTCGACAGGCATCATCTCTTCGCGACTGATACCGAGCCCAAGAACCACCGGACTTGCAACAAAGACCGAGGAATAGGTACCCACGATCACGCCAATCAGCAACGCGATCGAAAAGCCACGAATGACTTCACCACCAATCAGAAGCAGCGTCAGCACAACCAGCAGGGTTGTCATCGAGGTCAGAATGGTGCGCGGCAGGGTCTGGTTGATCGACCGGTCCATGATCTCGACCACGCTGCCTTTGCGCATGCGCCTGAAATTTTCCCGAATGCGGTCATAGACAACGATCGTATCGTTCAACGAATAACCGATCACGGCCAGCACCGCAGCGAGAACGGGCAACGAGAATTCGAACTGAAAGACCGAGAACACGCCAATCGTAATAATGACGTCATGGGCCAGCGCCGCGACAGCACCCACCGAGAACTTCCACTCAAACCGCAGCCACACGTAGATCAGAATGCACGCCAGCGCGATCAACATCGCGATACCGCCGTCGTTGGTCAACTCTTCGCCGACCTGGGGGCCAACAAACTCAACACGCCGCATCTGAACCTGACAGGCAGCGGCGCCGCTTGATGTCGCGCACTGCTGCAGGCCGTCCTTGATGCCCACATCGGTTGCGATCTTTTCGCCAAATGGCGCACGCAGCGCGCCCATGACGGTTTCACTCGCGTTCGCCTGGGAACCTGCGGACTCCGCCGGCAGACGGACAAGCAGATCCTTGGATGTACCAAAGTACTGCACAACGGCGTCTTCAACACCGCCGGCCTCGAGTGTCTCGCGTACCTCGGCTACATCGACAGAGTCGTTATACGCAACCTCGACCAGCGTTCCGCCGGTGAAGTCGATGCCAAAGTTGAGACCACGCACCATCAGCGACAGTAGCGAAATAGCAATCAGCGCGATTGAAATAATCATCGCAAGCTTGCGCTTGCCCATAAAGCGGTAGGTGGTATTACCGTTTAAAAATTGCATGACGTTCCTTGAGATTCCGTGTCTTGCGACTTCGTCGAATTAGATTGCAAGGCGCTCAACGCGCTTGCCGCCATAGATGAGGTTTACGATGCCGCGGGTCACAAAGATCGCGGTGAACATCGATGTCAGGATGCCGATACTCAACGTCACCGCAAAACCCTTGATGGGTCCGGTACCGAACGCGAACAGAACCACCGCGGCGATGAGAGTTGTGATGTTGGCGTCAACAATCGTCGAAAGCGCCTTGTCGTAACCCACGTGTATCGAAGCCTGAGGGGAGTTGCCGTTACGCAACTCCTCCCGTATTCGTTCAAATATCAGGACGTTGGCGTCCACCGCCATACCCACCGTCAGCACAATACCGGCGACACCGGGCAGCGTGAGTGTGGCCTGCAGCAGCGACAGGACTGCCACGATCAGCACCAGATTCAGCGCGAGCGCCACACAGGCGACGCCACCGAATATTCGGTAGTAGATGACCATGAAAATCAGCACCAGCAAAAAGCCGATGGCTACCGCGCGAAAGCCCTGACGAATGTTGTCCTGGCCAAGGCTTGGACCGACCGTACGTTCTTCAATGATGTCGACCGGAGCCGCGAGTGAACCCGCTCGAAGCAACAGCGCGAGATCACGAGCTTCCTCGACGTTGTCGAGGCCCTCGATCTGAAAACGTGCACCAAGCTGATCCCGGATTACAGGCGCGGTGATCACTTCCTGAATCTCGCGCTTGTCCCGAATCACCCGGCCGTCTTCGCCACGCACCGGTTTGCCATCACTCCCCTTACGAACCTGGGAGCTTTGCTCGATGTAGACCATCGCCATGCGTTTACCGATGTTCTCGCCACTGAAGCGCTGCATGCGCGCAGCACCTTCGGAGTCGAGGTTAATACTGACAACAGGCCCACCCGTCATCGTATCGAGACTCGCAGCCGCATCGGTGATGTTCTTGCCCGCGTAAATGGTGGTCTTCTTCAGAAGAATCTGACCGCCCTGACGCTGGGGATAGAGCTTGCTTCCCGGCGGCACGCTGCCGCCCGCTGCGGATTCAAGTCCGTGTTCTTCATCAACGGCTTTCGCTTCGAGTGTGGCCGTCTGGCCAAGCACGCGTTTCGCACGCCCCGGATCCTGCACACCCGGCAGCTGTACAACAATTCGATTCAGGCCCTGTCGCTGAACCACAGGTTCCGCAACGCCAAGTTCATCGACCCGGTTGCGCAGCGCCGTTACGTTCTGCTCGATCGCGGACTCTGATATTTCGTTCTTGGCCTCTTCGGTGCGCCGGCCGATGAGCACGCTGGCGCCATCGCGGTCGACATCCTGAAGCTCGAGACCAACAAGCTGTAGACCCAGCGCCCGCCTTGCGGCGTCACGATCATTTTCATCCTTCAGCTGGATTTCGATACCACCACCTTCGCGCAGCGCGCGCACACCGCGGTGGCGTATGGGTGGCTTTGCTTCACGCAAAAAGCGCCGTGCATCGTTGACGGCGTTCTGATCTGCGTCTTTAAAGCGTGCATCCATATCCACCTCCATCAGGAAGTGGACGCCGCCTCGCAAATCCAGGCCAAGATACATCGGCAGTGCCCCAAGCCCTTCGAGCCACTTCGGTGTCGCCGGCATCAGTGACAGCGCGGTCGTGTACCGATCCTTCAGATCAGGCTCATCGGCCAGCGCTTCGCGCGCACGCAGCTGGTCTTCTGCCGACTTGAAACGCACGGAGATGCCGCTGTCGTCCAGCGCAACCGATTTGGTTTCGATGCCCTGAGACTTAAGAACCTGTTCCACAACTCCAAGGGTGTTCGTATCCGTTTTGAGCTGACGCGCGCCGCGAATCTGAATGCCGGGGTCGTCGCCATACAGATTCGGCAATGCGTACAGCATTGCCGGAACGACGATGAGCAGGATGACGATGTACTTCCAGAGAGGATATTGATTAATCATGCAGGTTGATCATGTCCTTTGATCATGGACGGACGTTAAACAATCGAAATGGTTCAACATGAACGCACAGACATCCGGGCGTTCATGTTGCGCGCAATCGTTCGACCTCAGGCCGATTTGACAGTTCCCTTTGGCACCAGGCTTGCAATTTGATGTCGCTGGAACTTGATTTCAACGCTGTTGCCAACGTCGAGTGTAATGAAATTCTCGCCGAGATCTGTGACTTTGCCTAAGACACCACCGGCCGTCACGACTTCGTCGCCCTTCGCCAGACCTTCGAGCAGCGCCTTGTGTTCCTTCGCCCGCTTGGCCTGGGGCCGCATGACGAGGAAGTAAAAGATCGCCACCATTGCAATGAGCATGATGATTGGCGACAGCGCACCTGCGGGTCCACCCGGCGCCTGAGCGTAGGCGTCAGAAATAATCTGGGCTTGAGCGTCTGAGATAAACAGGTTCATTTGGGTCTATGCCCCCCGTGTAGTGAGTCAAGTTATAGCGCATGTGGGCCGCACAAACGCCCTATTTATCGCCCGCTCTGTCGCAAGCACTGCCGATGCGGCCGCAGGCGGCCTCAACGTGGGCAGTAATTGCGAACCTGTCTGATCCGTAGTCTGACCGTCTCAGCGGGCCACTATCGCGGCCGCGATCAGGACCTTGCGGCTGACGACGACCAAAGGTAGCAATCAAAGGACAAGTTGGCGGGTTTCCCGGGCGCGAATTATGCCATGACTTTGCGCTGACGGCGGAAGCTCTGCGCAAATTCCCCCAGATTTCCGCCCTCGATGGCCGACCGCAGCTGCGCCATCAACCACTGATAAAAGTGGATGTTGTGGATCGAGGCGAGTCTGGCCCCCAGAATTTCGTGATTCTGCTGCAAATGGCGGATATAGGACCGGCTGTAATTCTGGCAGGTGTAGCAGTCGCACTGGGGATCTATGGGCCCCGTGTCGTCGCGATAGGCCGCGTTGCGCAGCTTCAGATTGCCGTCCCGGGTAAAAAGCCAGCCGTTGCGGGCGTTGCGGGTCGGCATTACACAGTCGAACATATCCAGACCACGCTCCACCGCATCGACCAGATCTTCAGGTGTGCCCACACCCATGAGATAACGCGGGCGATCCTCGGGCATCGCCGGTGTCATGAAATCGATCACTCGCTGCATCTCTGGAATCGGTTCGCCAACCGACAGCCCGCCGATTGCATAACCGTCGAACCCGATGTCGACGAGACTGGCCAGACTTTCGAGTCGCAGGTGTTCATGCATGCCGCCCTGAATAATCCCGAACAGCGCACCACCCTTTCCGTCTTTGGCGTCCAGAAGCTTGCGGTGCTCGTCACGGGACCGACGCGCCCATCGCATGGAGAGTTCCATCGACGTGCGGACTTCAGATTCCTCCGCAGGCCAGGGCGTGCACTCGTCAAACGCCATGATGATGTCCGAGCCGAGCACATGCTGAACCTGCATTGACTCTTCCGGTCCGAGAAAAATTTTTGATCCGTCGATGGGCGAGCGAAACGTCACGCCCTTTTCGTCGAGCTTGCGCAACTCCTTGAGACTGAACACCTGAAATCCACCGGAGTCGGTCAGGATAGGCCCGTGCCAGTTCATGAAGTCATGAAGATCACCGTGCCGGGCAACAACCTCGGTGCCCGGACGCAACATCAGGTGAAACGTGTTGCCAAGGATTATCTGCGCACCGGTCGCGCTGACCTCTTCAGGAGACAGACCTTTCACGGTCCCGGCCGTGCCCACCGGCATGAACGCCGGGGTCTCGACCACGCCTCTGTCGAAGGTGATGCGACCACGCCGGGCACGTCCCTGCGTGTTGAGAAGCTCAAACTTCAAAAGACGACCCTTTGGATGCGAGATGGAGAAACATGGCGTCACCGTAACTGAAAAATCGATAGCCGTCTTTCACCGCTTCGTTATAGGCGCGCATGACGTGGTCATAGCCCGCGAACGCGCAGACCAGGACCAGCAGCGTGGAGCGCGGCAGGTGGAAGTTGGTAATGAGTGCGTCAACGTGACGGAATTCGTGACCGGGACCGATGAAGAGTTCGGTCAATCCCTGAAAACCATTCTCGTCAGCCGATTCAAGCGCCCGCACGACGGTCGTGCCGACGGCGACAACCCGCCCGCCTTCTGAGCGGACCTGGCTGATTCGGTCACAGACTGCAGACGGTACATCGACCCACTCACCATGCATGTCGTGTTCGCGCACGTCCTCAACCTGCACGGGATGAAATGTGCCGGCGCCCACATGCAGCGTGATGGTCTCGTGTCCAACACCCGCGGCGGCAAGTTCCTCCAGCAAAGGCTTGTCAAAATGCAGTCCGGCGGTAGGCGCCGCCACGGCACCTTCGATATCAGCGAACACCGTCTGATAGCGTTCGCCATCAGCGGCCTCGGGGTCACGTGTAATGTACGGTGGCAGCGGGACGCTGCCATGGGCGTGAAACAGATCGAGGATCGGCGATGTCGCCGGCGCCTCTACAATAAAAAACCGTCCTTCGCGGCCAACAACGGTGAGCACGAAATCGGCAACGACAATCTCCTGCCCGGGCTTTGGCGCCCGGCTCGCCTTGATCTGAACCAGAGCTCTCGACAGATCGAGAATCCGCTCCAGAAAAACCTCAACCTGACCACCCGAACGTTTGTTGCCGCTTAAACGGGCAGGAATCACGCGCGTGTTGTTGACGACCAGCAGATCACCTGGGCGAAGCAGCGAGCGGATATCGGCAAACCCGAGATGCTCGAGGGTCCCCGCTGGCGCGAGATGGGCCAATCGAGCCTCCCGACGCGTCGGTGGCGGCGCCTGAGCGATCAACTCATCCGGCAGCGCATAGTCATAACTCGACAGCGCAAAAGGTCGCGGTATACTCCCCGGCATCAGCGCCTTCGCAATGCCGGGATGGCGGAACTGGTAGACGCGCCGGATTCAAAATCCGGTTTCTTCGGAAGTGCGGGTTCAAGTCCCGCTCCCGGTACCATTCGATACTTCGTGTCCTCAGCCGCAGGCGGCCTGCGGGCCTCGTGGCCAAAAGACTTTCGTTCTCCGAACTCGCGGTACCGAGCATCGCCTCTATTCGTTAACAGGGTGTCCTCGACTTTATTCATCCCTTGAGTGCATCGCTTGGCAAGGGGTTGAAGTAGTGGCGGCCGTTGCGGATTTTGCTGGCGTGCTGCAGCAAGGCGGCGAAGTCCTCGTCGCTGTCGACAAAATTTAT
>CALHMG010000001.1 GCA_938034705.1 uncultured Gammaproteobacteria bacterium | reverse complement strand
CCCGAGATTGCACGTCCCCATTCGGTGCGCTCGCAACCGCGCCCTTGCCACGGTTTGGTGCAGGTTGACCGCAATCAAGATGTAAACCGTCTGCGCTCGATCAATGTCCCGCGTGAGTATCCGCGGCATCCTCGGTAATAGTGAGCGGCACTTCAACATCACCTGCGAGCTCAAAGTGAAGGACGACGTTCGCTGATTGCTCAGCGTCCAGCGACTTTTTGAGTTCAGTAAACATCAGGTGATAACCCTGAGGCGTCAGTTCAACTGATTGCCCCGCCGGAATCTCGATCCCGCCGACGAGAGCCCGCATCTTCATCACACCTTGATCCATCGTCGTTTCGTGGATGGAGACTTTGCCGGAAAACGACGCCGACGCGCCGAGCAGATTTTCGATCTGGTCACTGTTGTTCTTGATCGCCATATAGCCCCCGGCAACCGGTGCACCTGGCGCTGTCGCCACCGTGCGGGCGTGGGAAATGACAAGATCACCTGCAACGACATTGTGACCGTGAAATCGCCAAGCCATGATTGCGAACGCAATCACCAGACTCAGCAGCAGTGCACCCAGTCGAAGTTTCCAGCGAATGCTCAAAGTTGAACTCTCATCAAAATCGGTTGCATCGCGTTATATCAGAACTCGCCCAATCATGGCGATCTGATGGTGGAGCCGGGGTTTATAGATGCGGTGAGGCGGTTAGGTAGGACTTGGTCCCATGTGGCCAACACAACGACGACAGGCGATGCCGCTAACGCGTGATACGGTTTTCGTATGAAGATCGAACAACTCGCCCGACACGCCAGCCAGCGCGCGCTACAGGAGGTAAGAGAGTTTGCGTACATCAACGCCGGCGTTGATCTGACTCGCCCGCAGTACATACGCGGGATGGTTAACGAGCGCTGTAATTACAAATGTCGGTACTGCGGTTTCTGGCAGCAAAAAGACTACCTCGAAGAGCTGTCGATCGATGAATGGAAGCAGGCACTGCGCAGCCTGAAGGACTTCATTGGACCCGCCCCGTTCGCGATCCAGTTCTCTGGCGGCGAACCTTTTGTCAAAAAGGGGTTTATCGATCTTCTGCACTTTTGTCACGACAACCGTATTGACTGGGGAGTTATCACCAACGGTTCAGCCCTGACACCCCGAACGATAGAAAGGACCGTTGCCGCGGCCCCGTTGAACATCGACATATCGGTAGATTCAAACGACGCCGAGATTCACGATCACTCGCGTGGCATTCCCGGATCCTTCGCGCGTATCGAAGGCGGGATTCGAACGTTGCGCGATGCGCGCGCCGCCGCGCACAAGCACTTTCTGATTCGCATCAAACCAACAGTTCACGCCAACAATCTCGCCAGCCTCCCGGACCTGGTGAGATGGACGCAGGATGTCGGGGCAACGTCGATCGATTTCGCGCCGGTGCGACCCTGGGTACCCGAGGCCTCGGGAAAGCTGTGGATCAAAAACCTGCCGCTGCTTGACCGAATCATCGACGAGTTGATCGAGATGAAGCACAGCGGCGCGCCGATTGAAAACACCGAGACCCAGTTGCGCAGCTACCGCCCTCACTTTGCCAACGAGATGATCACGCCGGCGGTAACGCCGTGCCGAGTGGGTCTGCGGGACTTTCACATCATGCCTAACGGCAACGTTCGAACATGCTGGTTTTACCCGGTCGTGGGCAACGTCAAGGATGCCACCGCCGAGGAGATCTGGCGGTCCGATACAGCGAGACTCCAGCGCCAGCAGACCACGACCTGCGACAAAATGGGTTCTGTGGACTGCGCAAACTCATGCCTGTCCCATCGAACCGTGAGTCATGATGCCCGCCGCAGCGTGATGCTGTTAAAGCGAAGCAAAGCACTGCTCGCCACATGATCGGTGCCGCGATAGAGCGCCTCAAACACAATCGACAGCATGTCTGGCGCCAGAAACGAATGACCGAGGTTGTCGCCAGAACTGGCCTGCGCGACGGTGTACGAATTCTTGATATCGGCGGCACGCCGGACATGTGGCAGCACCTGTCGGTGAAAGCCGATATCACACTTCTCAATCTGCCTGACGCGCCCGAGCTATACGCCAGGGACCTTAACGGTTACTCAATGATCGAGGCCGATTTCGCGGCCGATGACTTCATCCTCGACCAACGGTGGGACTTTGCTTTCTGCAATAGCGTTCTGGAGCACGTGCCTGACCCTCGTCGACGCCAGCGATTTGCAGACACGTTGCAAAAAGTCGCTCCGGCATGGTGGGTACAGGTGCCGGCGCCCGGATTTCCGCTGGAACCCCATTGTCACATGCCGGGGTGGTGGCACTACCCGGATGCGCTAAAGCAGCGTCTCATTACCTACTGGCGACACAACGGAAAGGAGTTTCGTGCCGATCAGATGACAACAACCGTCGCGATCGAACTGACTGAGCTTCAGACTCTGTTTCCTGACGGCGAGATATTTACGGAGACGGTCGCGGGGTTTACCAAATCCTGGTCGGCGTTCAAACCTTTAGACCAGACGACCGCCTGACACCGTAAAAACTTCGTGTGCGCACGCTGCGCCGTTACTTCAGTGCAACGAGTGCCTCGTGCTCAATTCGAACCACAGGCGCATCGTCAGCAAAGATTGCGATATCCGTGACCGCACGCTCACCAGCACGAGTTTCAAACCTGTCGATAACTCTGGATTCAATTCGCAAGAGCTGCCCCGTTCGCGCCAGCCCCTGATGAAAAATTCGACTGCGTGTATGAATCCATGACCCGGTCACCAGGTGTTCGGTGTATACGGTATTCGCCAGGTTAGGCCACAGCGCCGGATGGGCGACCCCGAGTTCACCATAAAGCGCAAGATCATCTCCCGCCCGCGTGCCATAGGTCGCCCAGTCACTCGTCAGTTCAAGTTCACTCAAAGGCAAATCCTCGCCCGCCCGCATATCCGGTGCCGAAGCCTGCCGCCACAGTTCAAGGCTTGCACAGGCCTGCCCGCGCGAACGTGCAACGACCTCGCAGGTGTCGTTGGGTTCCCCAACATCAAGTTCAACGAGATCGTCCGCGAGCACCGGCTGACGCAATCGCAACTCACCGCCGCCGCCGCTCAACCATTCCTGACCCCACGCAGCTGCAGGTGGATGAGTCAGATACGCATAGACACTCACACCGGCAACTATCGCCGAAGGGAATCCGGCAGCTTGTGCGCCAACATCGGTATGGATCGGATTGTGCGCGTGTTCGGGAAGATTGATCGCGCGCGTAGACCAGGGTTTGAGCATCGCAATGCCGCAGAGCAGAGAGTGCGAAGAGTCTTCCATCGATACAGGTATATTTCAATCACACAAGCCACAACCCTGGACACACGCTCATGGAACTACCCATGGATATCGCTACCGAAGTCGGTGCGATGCTCAAAGTCAGAAAAGAATCCATCGCTGTCGCAGAGTCTTCGGCGGGCGGCCTCATCGCCGCGAATCTCCTCGCAGTCCCGGGTGCCTCACGCTATTTCGTTGCAGGTTCGGTGGTCTATACCCAAAACGCACGCGATCTGCTGATGGCAATCACAGACGCCGAGATGGCTGACAAGCGCTCATCCAGCGAACCCTACGCCGCCCTGCTCGCACAAAAGCTGCTTGATCGACACAACACCACCTGGGCGCTCGCCGAGACCGGCGCGGCTGGCCCCACCGGCAACAGCTATGGTGATCCCGCAGGACTGTCGTGCATTGCGGTTGCCGGCCCTGATCAGTTCGTTCACACGATCACAACCGGGAGCGATGACCGAGCGCAAAACATGCAGACGTTTGCTCGCGCGGCGCTCGAGACTCTGGCGAATGTGGTCAACGGCTAGTCGCCGCCCCTGTCGGTTCGCCCGCTGAAGAATTCGACCAGCTGAGTAAAAGGCAGCCTTCGTCGCCGCGAAAGCTGCCTGAGCCGACGTGACTACCAGTCGCAACGACTGCGGGGTAGTTCCCGTCGAATTTCTCGTCCGTCGCTGTCACGCCGTACTTCATAACACTCACCGTTCAGGGTTTTGTGGACGTAGTAGTCGGTATCGCCAAGATCTTCATCGGGCCCGTCATAGTGCGACCCGTATTCATGACTGCTCTCGCGCTGGCGTAACGCATGAGCGAGCGCCGTGCCGATGATCAGCCCACCGATAAGGTACTCGCCTTTGCGATCGCTACGGCGGCCGTGTTTGCGATGGCCGTATCCACCGCGATGACCGTTGCCGATCCCGACATCAAAATGAAACCCGTTGCGGCGCGATCCGTGGCCATAGCCATAGTCGTTGTACCCAAAGTCACGATAACCGTGGAACCGATGTCCGCGACCGTTGCGCCAGCCGTGTCGATGTCCATGCCGATGACCCTTGCGACTGCCGTGACGATCGTCATGTCTGTAACCATGACGCTTGCCGATATTTTTGTGTCCGTGCTGGTGCTTACTGTCGAGATGCTTGTAGTAACGGCCTTTCTCGTCCGCCGAAGTCAGCGGCGCAAAAGCCAGCACGGTGGCTGTAACACCTGCCACCAGCACGGTGCGCACGTGTGAAAGAGAGATCAGTGATTTCATGGGCAAGCCTTCTCCGCCTTTTCTATTAACGTGCCCAGTATATGGAGACCCTCCCTGTACCAACGCTGAACAGGGGTACGCAAACCCGACAGGAGAAAATCCCGCATTTGGAATCAGGCCCGAAAAAGCCGCGGTGACAGTGCCAACAACGCCGGGTTCAGTTGCCCGACAGAGACCTGCGACTATCTTTGAAAGTGACGTCATGGATGACTGAATCAAAGGCGCAACACGATGTTGCAGCGCGTACTCACAAGTCTTAATCCCGCCAATCACGCGATCGCGTTGATTCGCGCATTCTTCCTGACTCCGGGTCTGTTCTTTTTCCTCGTTGGATACGCCAACGTCTGGATACAGACACCTGATCCTGATCACACGGCGTATATCAGCGCTTACGTCGAAAGTGTGGCAAGGCATGAAGGACACGCGCAGCTGACGGTGAGCTACGCGGTTGAGGGTAAAACTCGGGAGTCCGCCATACCGGCAGCACTCGCCCATGAATTCGCCAGCGCCCAACCCGGCGAATATCTGCCCGTCATGGTCAGTCTGGCCAACCCCGCACAGATCACGGTGGAATCGCATCGCTCGCTGACTCGCTCCCAATATCTCGTCCTGCTGGGCGCACTCATGATTATCGTTGGCGTTCTGCCGCGGTCGTGTCTTGTAACGTTAATCGAAGAGGCTTGAGGCCCGACGACTCTTTTTTCAGGTCGTTGCACCGCTTCGAGCGACATCCGTCAGTCTGCGTGTTGCCACTGGAACCGCGCACTTGACCCAAGCTGATCGCTCCGGTGAAATCGAACGCATCCATGTGACGCACCTTAGCGTTCTGAACCAGAGGAGAAGGTCGATGTCAGTCCCAAGTTCACGTGTCCCTGTTGAAGCCACCATGAGCGAAGCCGAATGGGAAACACGCTGTGAGCTCGCCGCGCTCTACCGCCTCCTGCATCACTACAAGATGACAGACATGATCTATACCCATCTGTCAGCGCGCGTGCCAGGTGAGCCGGAGACCTTTCTCATCAACCGCTATGGCGAGATGTTCGATGAAGTCACGGCATCCAGCCTCGTCAAGATGGACATGCAGGGCAACGTCATCGGGGAACCCGGGACATTTAACCTCGCAGGTTTCAACATCCATAGCGGCGTGTACGGCGCTCGGGAAGACGTCAACTGCGTGCTGCATACCCATACGCGCGCTGGCGTTGCCGTCTCTGCAACAGCCAAAGGCCTGCTGCCTATTTCGCAACACGCATTGATCGTGCTGCCGGAAATTTCATACTTTGACTACAGCGGTCCCGGCACGATTGAAACGCCACAGGAAATTGGCGACGGTTGCGGCAAAAGCCACTGCGTCATCATGCGTAATCACGGCCTGCTGGCGTCGGGACATTCAATACAGGCCGCGTTCTATCGCCTGTACTACATGGAAACCTCATGTCAGATCCAGGCATCTGCGGCCGCGATGGGCGACCTGCAGATGATGGACGAGTCGGTTGAACAGCAGACCATGGACCTGTACCTGAAACGACAGAGTCAGGACGATCTTGGCCAGCGCGAGTGGCCGGCCCTGATGCGCATGCTTGAACGCCAGGGCGTCGAGTATCGCGTCTGATTAACCGAAGCGGTTAGCGGCCCGGCAGCTCGAACACGGTGTCCGGAATGTCCTGCACCTCCTGCGCGAGCTGACCGAGCTTGCCAATGGCGTAGGTCATGTTGCTGTCGACCTTCTTCAGACCTCCGGCGGATGTGCCGCAGATACTGACGACCTGCTGAGTGCGCTCTTTGAATCGAACCGCGCGGATCGGCGCATCACACAGGCCGATAAAGTTGTAAACGCGCGACTTGCGCATGTTCTTGACGAGTTTCAGCCTCTTCTTGATTTCCTTAAGCCTGAAAATCGGCAGATGTTTGATGGAAATCGTCTGCCCGCCGTCAGCGAGCCGGGTTACGGTAACTCTTGCCCAGAAGGACGCCAGCTTACCGTTGAGACGTGTTTCGAAGAGTTCAGCTTTGGTATTGGTAGCGAACCCGGCAGCAACAAGACCGCCACTGACCTGATAGTCGACCAGATTGATCGTCTCGGACCGTGCGCTCGAGCTGAAGGCAATCAGCAGGCCTAATGCTCCGTATCTCAAAATCGAAAATTTCGTACCGAACATTGTCTATTCCTCGTGGTTTCCATGGCGAATGACGCCTCTGGCAGCCAATGTAACAAACACAAATGTGGCCGTCTGTAACCGTTTAGTGACGGGTGACTTACAGGCCTGACATGGGCTTAAGCCCTTCGGCAGGGATCCAGCTTCGCGCCTCGCCTGCGTACTCCGGGCCGGGGTTGCCGCGAACCGTGGTGCGCCACATCAGACGATCATGGGCTTGCTCGTCGTACCAGGTCGCGCTGTGGATCAGGCACCGGTTGTCATAGATCACGAGGTCGCCGGCATCCCAGTCGTGGGCGTAGACAAAATCACGATGCGTGTAATGCGATATCAGCTTGTACAGCAATGCGGCGCCATCACCACCTGGCCCCGTCTGCATGCCAATAATTGGCCCATCAACCCAGTCCATCTGTTCGTCTTCGCAAAGATACAAAGCCGGGATACCGGTTACCGGGTGGCGACGCACCAGCGGCTGACGCTGGGAGCGCTGGTGCGCCAGCAGTGGCTTCACTTCATCACCGCGCAACACGGCCTCCTCTGACCGACCCGTGCCAAGAAGTGCATGCAGCCCCTCAAGCCTTGATGCCTGTTCCTGCAGGTCTGAAGGTAACGCTGCGTAGGCGGCCGTGCCGTTAGCGAAAAGAGTCTGCCCCTGCCCTTTGAGACTGGGCTCGACACAGTAGAACAGCGACATGTCAGGTGGCGGACGCCTGAAACTCTGATCCGTATGCCAGCCACGACGATGCGGAAACTGCACGGGCAGCTCGCCTTCTTCGGTTACGGCAGGCTCAGGGCGCGGCGGAGGTTTGCGATTGCTGGGCGGCTGATTGCCAAGCACCAGAACTTCCGGAACATCAGGATGAATCAGATGCTCATGCGTCAGGGTCTGCTTGTAGTCTTCGACTTCGGGCCCGCACAGCCGGCTCAGCCGCACAAGAAGTTCGGGATCTGACGAGATGCCGTCCATGTCCGGCAGCAACAGCAGACCCTGACTGTCATTCAGCGCATCGGTCAAGGCTTCAGGAGACGCCTCAAGGGCTTCGACCAGCGCAGCGCAATCAACCGCCTGGGAACATTTCAAAACGCCACCGAGTGGCGAGTTAGCGACAGGCGCCAGCGAAAGGACCAGATCGCCCAAGTCGACGCTTCGTTCTCGTGAACCCATGATCACTCCATCACCTGTTGCCGAGTCAGGGGCTATCGTAGAACGACTGCGCGTTGACGTGCAAAACAACATCGTGCGTGTGCATTGGGCGGCATGCAGCCTCAACGATTTCGGAATCGATGCCTCGCTCCGCCAGCGAGCACACTACTTCGTTGGCGGATCCCCGAGGAGATACATGTTGAGTATTTCCTGAACCAGCAGATCCGGTTTCTCAACCTCCACAATCTCATCCGGAAATTCAAACACCGTACGCTTGAATACGAGCCGCCTGGCGTGAGCGCTGAAGTAGAACATCGTTTTGTAGATGAACGAGTCACCAAACACGATCATCTTTTCCAGTTCACCCGCGGCGTTAGGCAAAACTTTGACCGGAACGTCTCCCAGCCTGGTCTGGAGCTCTTCAGTCGGAATTGGCGCGTCCTGAACGCCCGACTCCGGCAGCAGCGAGCTGTCCGGGAAACGCGCCGTGTCCCGTGGACGCAGCCTTACATACTGATCAGAATGATGGGCATAGGGACGCAAACCAAGTGTCAGCAGGTAAGGATGGTCAATCCAGTCTTCATCAACGTCGACCGTAAAATCACTGAGACGCAATGGCGTCAAATCAAGATCCGGGTAGTGCCTGTTAGCAACTTCCACCAGCTCCTGATAGGCAAAAAATGCGCCCAGAAAATTCCAGTGAAAATCGACACGGTAGTACAGGCTCGGAGATTCGTGGTGCGCCTTGGCTTTGAGTATCGCGCTGTGCAGATCGGCAACAGGCACCGTCGTGTTTTCAGCCAGATAAGTCACGAGCTGATCATGTCGCGTGATCGCGCCTGGCTCAGGCCTGAATCTTCGCGGCAGCTTTTCCGGGTAGATCATCCCTTTTGTGGGCGCTATCGCAAACACGTAGGGAATTCCGAGGCCGGCCAGATAGTCATGGCGTCCCTGAAGTACACGCCCCCATTGGTGCAACTCGTCTTCAGTAAACGGAACCCGCCCCAGATAATCGGCAAAGTTGTTGAATGAGCGAATGTCCGTGTTTTCAACGCGTCGTTCACCCCGACCTTCGAACACAAAACCGTCCTTGCCAACCATCATTTTCTGAAGCGGTGATGTTTTCAGGACCGAAAACTTGATTTCCGAATTCAGGCCCAGCAGATCTTTACGATGAAAGAAATTTTCTTCATAAAAGCCAACGAACCCATTGCGAGCCTGAGCAAACCCCGTCACATCGAAGAGCCTCCCTACGTCAAAGCCGGCGAGCTGGGGTAGCTGTCGAAGTCCCAGGTAAAAGACAAAGCCAAAAAACAGCACAGGCAAGACAAGGTCACGCACGCGTGGGCCTGAGGACGGGCGGTTGCGAAGCCAACCGAGACCTGCGCCAAGCAAAACCGCGAGTCGATAAACCAGCAGCGTTGCCGTAACGGCATAAAGCACCAGAAGAAGCGCATAGGGTATTGCGCCCGTCCCCCATCTTGAAAACCCTGCAAGCAGAAAAACAAGCAACGCATAGTGCAGCCAGTGACGCCTTGCCGTCCCCGCGTTGAACAGCCGTATGAGAGCGAACAATACGACTGCTCCAAGCGCCACAGACGCAAGCGGCACTGCCCACGACCCACCGCCACCCGGGCGCACGGCGTCAATGCGCAGCACCAGCCACTTGTCGCTTTTGTCAAAACGAACCGTGGCAGCGACTTGAGCGGCCGTGCGATCGCCACCAACCACAAACATTCGTTGACCAATCGCATCAACACCGAGCGTTAGTGTCTCTCGCCCGAGTCGATTCACCGAAAGCGACTTGAACTCCAGACTCTGCACATAGTCGGCAGCCTTGAACTGAAGATGAAACGGCTTGCCGGCCGGCCAGACAATCATCCGATAACGACTCTGATCTGGACCAATATGCAGGGCGCGGCTGCGCTCGGTATCAAAAGGCGTCCCCGGCATGGTCCAGAACACGCGTAGCGCACTGGACTCCGAAGCCGTGATATCGAACTCAACTTCATGAGTGTTACGCGCCAGCAGCGCGAAAACCACGAGATAAAAAATCACAAGCGCACCTGTCACCACCACACGCCAGATTGTTACCTCTCTGGATTTTGGCTCGCTCATTGTTCTGCTCGGGTTACGCACAGAGATCAAAACCGAA